>CALMSQ010000498.1:0-8158 GCA_937872345.1 uncultured Burkholderiales bacterium
CGCGTCTCCCCCGGGCCCGCGCTCACGCGCCGTCGCAACGCCGCTGGCGCCACCCCGCGTCGCATGCCCGCGATGCCGTCCGTGGCAGTCCGAACCCGCCTACTTCAACACCACCCACTTGAACAGGTTGAAGTTGTCCGGCAACTGCACGACCGAAACGTTCTTCCTCATCCCCCAGGCCAGCGCCTGCTGGTGCAGCGGCAGGTGCCCGACCTCGTCCTGGTGGATCTTGAACGCCTCGGCGATCATCGCGTTGCGCTTCGTCTGGTCGGTCTCCGACTGCACCAGCTTCGTCAGTTCGTCGACCCGCGCGTTGCTGTACCCGCCCAGGTTGAACTGCCCGCGCCCCGACGGATCGGGCGTGCCGAGGATCGCGTTCAGCACGTTGTGCGAGTCGTAGGTGGCCGGCGTCCAGCCCAGCAGGTAGAACGACGTGTTGCGCGACAGGATCTTCGGGAAATACGTGCCCTTGGTTTCGGCCTCGAGGTTCACCTTGACGCCGACGCGAGCGAGCATGCCCGCCACCGCCTGGCAGATCTCGCCGTCGTTGACGTAGCGGTCGTTCGGGCAGTTCATCTTCACCTCGAAGCCGTTCGGATAGCCGGCCTCGGCGAGCAGCTTCTTCGACGCTTCCGGGTCGTACGGCAGGCGCTTGTTCAGCTCGGGTGCGAAGCCCCTGATGCCCGGGGCGACCATCAGCGCGGTCGGCGTGGCCGCGCCGCGCATGATCCGCGTCTTGATCGCCTCGATGTCGATCGCCTGGAAGAAGGCGCGGCGCACGCGCACGTCCTTGAACGGGTTCTTGCCCTTGACGTTGGAGAACAGCAATTCGTTGCGCGCCTGGTCCATGCCGAGGAAGATCGTGCGCAGCTCGGGCCCCTGCACGATGTTCAGGTTCGGGTTCTGCTTCAGGCGCGCGACGTCCTGCACCGGCACCGGCTGCATGAAGTCGATCTCGCCCGAGATCAGCGCGGCCACCCGCGTCGCGTCGGCGCCGATCGGCGTGAACACCACCTCGTCGATGTTCGTCTCGACCTTGTCCCAGTAGTTCAGGTTGCGAACGAGCACCGTGCGCACGCCGGGCTCGCGCGAGCGTAGCCGGAACGGGCCGGTGCCGTTGGCCTTGAACGAGGCCGCGTTCTCGATCCCCTTGCGCTTGTCGACCGGCCGCTCGGCGCGGTTCTCCTCGCACCACTTCTTGCTCATGATGTACACGAGCGAAATCACGTCGGGCAGGATCGGGAACGGGTTCTTCGTCACGATCTCGACGGTATCGGCGTCGACCTTGCGCACCTGCGCGATCTCGTTGGTGTACGACTTCATGTCCGAGCCCTCGCCGGCGGCACGTGCGAAGCTGAACAGCACGTCGTCTGCGGTGAACGGCGTGCCGTCGTGGAACGTCACGCCGCGGCGCAGCTCGAAGCGCCAGGTCGTCGGGTTGACCTGCGTCCACTTCGTCGCCAGGCCCGGCACCAGCCCGAGCTTCTTGTCGTGCGCGACCAGCGGCTCGTAGATGTTTCCGGTGAACGACAGCTGCAGCGACTCGTTCAGCGAGTGCGGGTCCATCGACAGCGCGTCGCCCTGGTCGGCGATGCGGAAGGTCTTCGCTTCGGCGGTGTCGACGGCGATCGTGCTGGCGCAAACGCCCAGCGCGACGCTGGCGGCGATCGCGAAGGCGAGCCTGCGGAACTTCGGCGCGGCGGCGCGCGGCGGGGTGCGGGTCATCGTGGGTCTCCTCGTGGTTGTGTCGTCTTTGGGGGCAGGGGCAGGGGGGCCGGGGCCTCAGGCGACCGACCCGAGCGGCATCGACTGTTCGGCCAATCGCACGAACAGCGCGGCACCGATCGGGAGGATCGCGTCGTTGAAATCGTAGCGGGTGCTGTGCAGCAGCGAGCCGGCATCGGCGCCGCCCTGTCCGATCCGGAAGTAGGCGCCGGGCCGCACGCGCAGCATGAACGAGAAGTCCTCGGCGCCCATGCTCGGCTCGAGGTCGCGCACCACGCGCTCGGCGCCGACCAGCTCCTCGGCGACGCGCGCGCCGAAGATCGCCTCGCGATGACTGTTGATCGTCGCCGGGTAGATGCGCTCGTAGAACAGCTCGGCGGTCGCGCCGAAACCGCCGGCGATCGAGGCCACGAGCGCGCGAAGCCGCTGCTCGACGAGCGCCTGCGTCTCGGTGCGGAACGTGCGCACCGTGCCGACCAGCTTCGCCTCGTCGGGGATCACGCTCATCGCGCCCGGGTGTCCCGCCTGGATCGAGCACAGGCTGACGACCGCCGAATCGATCGGGCTCACGTTGCGCGAGACGATCGACTGCGCGGCGGTGATCACGTGCGCGGCGACCAGCACCGGGTCGACCGTCAGGTAGGGGTGCGCGCCATGGCCGCCGCGCCCCCTGATCGTGATCGTCACACGGTCGGCGGCGGCCATCATCGGGCCGGGGCGCACCGCGATCGTGCCGGGCGGCAGCGCCGGCCAGTTGTGCATCGCATAGATGGTGTCGCAGGGGAAGCGCTCGAACAGGCCGTCGTCGATCATCGCCTGCGCACCCGCGAAACCCTCCTCGCCGGGCTGGAAGATCAGGTGCACGGTGCCGTCGAAGTCGCGGTTCGCGGCGAGGTAGCGCGCTGCGCCCAGCAGCATCGTCATGTGGCCGTCGTGGCCGCAGCCGTGCATCGCGCCGGCCTTGCGCGAGCGGTGCGGCAGGTCGTTCTCCTCGTGCATCGGCAGCGCGTCCATGTCGGCGCGCAATCCGATCGTCCGGCTGCTGTGCGTCTGCCGGCCGCGGATCACGCCGACGAGCCCGGTGCGGCCGATTCCGCGGTGCACCTCGTCGACGCCGTAGCGGGCGAGCTGCCGCGCGACCAGTTCGGCGGTGAAGTGCTCCTCGAAGCCGAGTTCGGGGTTCGCGTGCAGCGCGTGGCGCAGCGCGGTGAGCTCGCGGTGCCAGCCGCGCAGTTCGGCGAGCGCCGGGTGGCGGGCGAGATGCCGCTCGGGCGCGGCAGCGACGGGGGGTTCGATGGCGTTCATCGGGTCCGGGTTCAGTGCGCGGCCGCGCCGCGGTCGGCCCGCAGCCGCGGATCGACGGCGAAGTAGAGCAGATCGACGACCAGGTTGATCGTCACGAAGACCAGCGCGATCAGGCACAGGTAGGCCGCCATGATCGGGATGTCGGCGAACTGCACCGCCTGGATGAACAGCAGCCCCATGCCGGGCCACTGGAACACCGTCTCGGTGACGATCGCGAACGCGATGATGCCGCCCAGCTGCAGGCCGGCGATCGTGATCACCGGCACCAGCGTGTTCTTCAGCGCGTGGCCGAAGTGGACCGCGCGGTCGGGCAGCCCGCGCGCGCGCGCGAACTTGATGTAGTCGGTGCGCAGCACCTCGAGCATCTCCGAGCGGATCAGCCGCATGATCAGCGTCATCTGGAACAGCGCCAGCGTGACGGCCGGCAGCACCAGGTGCGCCAGACCCTCGCGGGTGAGCAACCCGGTCGTCCACCATCCGATCGCCACGGTCTCGCCGCGCCCGTACGAGGGCAGCCAGCCGAGCACCACCGCGAACAGCAGGATCAGGAAGATGCCGATCAGGAAGGTCGGCAGCGACACGCCGACCAGCGACGCCGCCAGCAGCAGGTTCGACAATACGCCGCGCCGGCGCAGCGCCGTGTAGACGCCGAGCGGCACCCCGACCGCCAGCGCCAGCAGCGCGGCGGCAAACGACAATTCGAGCGTCGCCGGGAAACGCTCGCGGATCAGCGTCGACACCTTGCGTCCCTGCCGGTACGACAGGCCGAAGTCGCCCTGCGCCGCGTTGCCGAGGAAGTGCGCGAACTGCAGGTAGAACGGGTCGTCCAGGCCGAGGTCGTGGCGCAGCTCGGCGCGCTGCTCGGGCGTCGCGTCCTGGCCGAGCATCGACAGCACCGGGTCGCCGACGTACTGGAACAGCGCGAACGCGATGAACGCCACCACCAGCATCACCATTGCGGCCTGTGCGATCCGGCGGACGACGAAGGCGAGCATCGCGGGCGCGCTCGGGCGCTATCGCCGGGGCAGGCGGCTCAGCGCGGCGCCAGCCAGCGCTCGGCCAGGTGCACCCAGTACGAGGCTCCGATCGGTATCAGCTCGTCGTTGAAGTCGTAGTTCGGGTTGTGCAGCGTGCAGGGGCCCAGGCCGTGGCCGGCCTCGCGGTGCGCGCCCTCGCCGTTGCCGATGACGACGTAGCAGCCCGGCTTCTCGAGCAGGAAGTAGGCGAAGTCTTCCGAGCCGAGGGTCGGCTCGAAATCGAACACGTTGGCCTCGCCGACGATGTCCTTCATCACTTCGCGGCAGAAGTCGGTTTCCCTCGCGTGATTGATCGTCGGCGGATAGTTGCGCACGAACTCGAGCTCGGCGGTGCAGCCGAACGCCGCCGCGGTGTGCTCGACCAATGCGCGCATCCGCTGCTCGACCAGGTCGATCGTCTCGACGGTGAACGTGCGCAGCGTGCCCTGGATCTCGGCGGTGTCGGGCACCACGTTGGTCGCTTCGCCGGCGTGGATCATCGTCACCGAGAGCACCGCCGCCTCGATCGGCCGCTTGTTGCGCGTAATGATGGTCTGGAACGCCTGCACCATCTGGCAGGCCACCGGCACCGGGTCGATGCCGTTGTGCGGCAGCGCCGCGTGCGAGCCGCGGCCGCGGATCGTCACCCTGAACTCGGTCGACGAGCCCATCACCGGGCCGGCCTTCAGCGCGAACTGCCCGGCAGCCAGCCCCGGCCAGTTGTGCATCCCGAAGATCGCCTCCATCGGGAACTTCTCGAACAGGCCGTCGCGGATCATCTCGCGCGCGCCGCCGCCGCCTTCTTCGGCCGGCTGGAATACCAGGTAGACCGTGCCGTCGAAGCGGCGCTGGGTGGCGAAGTGCTTCGCCGCGGCGAGCAGCATCGCGACGTGGCCGTCGTGGCCGCAGGCATGCATGCGCCCGGGGTGCTTCGACGCGTGCGCGAAGCGGTTGAACTCGGTCATCGGCAGCGCGTCCATGTCGGCGCGCAGGCCGATCGCGCGGCTCGACGTGCCGGCCTTCACGATGCCGACGACGCCGGTGCCGCCCAGCCCGCGGTCGACCGGGATGCCCCACTCGGCAAGGCGCGCCGCGACCAGGTCGGCGGTGCGGAATTCCTCGAACTTCAGCTCCGGGTGCGCGTGCAGGTCGCGGCGGAACTCGCGGATCTCGGCGTGGAACTCGGCGATCTGTTCGACCAGCTTCATGAAGGCACTCGCTGCGGCGCAGGGCGGTTCCGATAGATTAGCATTGGGGCATGAGTGCCGCCGACCCTGTTACGGCCGAGCGCGTCGTCCGCGGCGCCTGCCCGCACGACTGCCCGGACACCTGCGCGCTGCGGATCACGGTGCGCGACGGGCGCGCAGTCAAGGTCGCCGGCGACCCCGACCACCCGACCACCCACGGCGCGCTATGCGCGAAGGTTTCGCGCTATCCCGAGCGCACCTACAGCGCCGGGCGCCTGCTTCAGCCGATGAAGCGGGTCGGCCGCAAGGGCGAGGGCCGGTTCGAGCCGGTCTCCTGGGATGCTGCGCTCGAAGACATTGCGGCGCGTCTGGGCGCGATCGCCGCCCGCGATCCGCAGCGGATCCTCCCGTACAGCTATTGCGGCACGATGGGCTGGGTGCAGGGCGAGGGCATGGCGAGCCGATTCTTCCACGCGCTGGGCGCCTCGCTGCTCGACCGAACGATCTGCGCCACCGCCGGCGCGGCCGGCATGACGCACACGCTGGGCGGGCTGGTCGGCATGGACGTCGAGCGCTACGTCGACTCGAAGCTGATTCTGATCTGGGGCTCGAATTCGATCGCCGCGAACCTGCACTTCTGGAGCTTTGCCCAGCAGGCGAAGCGGCGCGGCGCGACGCTGGTCGCGATCGACCCGTACCGCAGCGACACCGCCGCGCGCTGCGACCGCCACGTGGCGCTGTGGCCCGGCACCGACGCGGCGCTCGCGCTCGGCATGGCGCACGTGCTGATCTCCGAAGGGCTGGTCGATCGCGACTACGTTTCGCGGTACACGCTGGGCTTCGACGCGCTGGCCGAGCGCGCGTCGCGCTACCCGCCCGAGCGGGTCGCGTCGATCTGCGGCATCGGCGCCGACGAGGTGCGCGAGCTGGCCCGGCTCTACGGCGGCACGCACCCTGCGGCGATCCGGCTGAACTACGGCGTGCAGCGCACGCACGGCGGCGCCAACGCGGTGCGCGCGATCGCCTCGCTGCCGGCGCTGGTCGGCGCCTGGCGCGACCCGGCCGGCGGCGTGCTGCTGTCGGTGAGCGGGATGCTGCCGCTCACCCCCGATCGCCACACCCGGCCCGACCTGATGCCCGGGTGGCCGGCGCGCGAGCCGCGCACGATCAACATGGTCCGGATCGGCGAGGCGCTGCTCGCCGCCGATCCGCCCGTCGAAGCGCTGGTCGTATACAACTCGAATCCGGTTGCCGTCGCGCCCGACGCCGAGCGGGTGCTCGCAGGCTTCGCGCGCGAAGACCTGTTCACGGTCGTGCTCGAGCACTTCCGGACCGACACCGCCGACTACGCCGACTACCTGCTGCCGGCCACGACGCAGCTCGAGCACTTCGACGTGCACCGCACCTACGGCCACCTGTACCTGCTCGCCAACGAGCCGGCGATCGCGCCGCTGGGCCAGGCGCGCCCCAACGCCGACATCTTTCGCGAGCTCGCGCGGCGCATGGGGCTGTCGCACCCGGCGCTGGCCGCCAGCGACGAGGACGTCGCGCGCGACGCGATCGACTGGAGCGACCCACGCCTGGGCGGCCTCGATCTCGCCGAACTCAGGCGCCGCGGCTGGGCGAAACTGGCGGTGCCACCGGCCCCGTTCGCCGAAGGCGGCTTTCCGACCCCTTCGGGCAAATGCGAATTCCACAGCGCACGGCTCGCCGCCCAGGGTCTCGATCCGTTGCCCGACTGGGTGCCTCCGCACGAGTCCGCCGCCAGCGCGCCGGACTTGGCGCGGCGCTATCCGCTCGCACTGATCTCGCCGCCTGCGCGCAACTTCCTGAACTCCACCTTCGTGAACGTCGACAGCCTGCGCTCCGCCGAGCGCGAGCCCGGCTGCGAGGTGCACCCGGAAGACGCCGCGGCGCGCGGCATCGCCGACGGGGATCGGGTCGAGCTGTTCAACGACCGCGGCGCGTTCCTCGCGCGCGCGAAGTGGTCGGATCGCGTGCGCCGCGGCCTCGTCGTCGCGTGGGGCGTCTGGTGGCACAAGCTCGCCCCCGGCGGCCGCAACGTCAACGCCGTGACCAGCCCGGCGCTCACCGACCTCGGGCGCGGGCCGACCTTCTACGACTGCCTGGTCGAGCTGCGGCGCGCCGCGGAACAGCCCGCGAAGTCGCCAGGGCAGCCCGCGAAGCCGGCCGCCGACGGGGCGGGCGATCGATCGGGAGCACCGGCCGCGCCACCGGCCGGCGGGGGCCACCCGTGATCCCGGCGGCAAGAGCGGTGGCGGCAAGAGCGGTGGCGGCGCGAGCGGTGGCGGCGAGCGCGCTGCTCGCGTCGCTCGCCTCGCTCGGCGGCTGCTCGTCCTGGAGCGACGGGCCCGGCTACTACTGGCAATCGATGGCCGGGCACCTGGCGGTTATGCGCGAGGCGCGCCCGATCCGCGAGCTGCTCGCGCAGCCGGGGATCGACCCGGCGCTGCGGCACAAGCTCGAGCAGGTGCTCGAGATCCGCCGCTTCGCGTCCGTCGATCTCGCGTTGCCGTCCAACGGCAGCTACACCGAGTACGCCGACCTGAAGCGCCCGTTCGTGGTCTGGAACGTGTTCGCGACGCCGGAGCTGTCGCTGAAGCTGCTGGAGTGGTGCTTCCCGGTCGCCGGTTGCGTCACCTACCGAGGCTACTACGACCGGCAGGACGCCGAGCGCTTCGCCGCGACCCTTCGCGCCGACGGCTACGAGGCCTTCGTGCGCGGCGTGCCGGCGTACTCGACACTGGGTTGGTTCGACGACCCGGTGTTGAACACCTTCGTCCGCTACCCCGACGGCGAGCTCGCGCGCCTGGTGTTCCACGAGCTTGCGCACCAGGTGCTCTACGTGAAGGGCGACTCGACCTTCAACGAGTCGTTCGCGACCGCGGTCGAGCAGGCCGGCCT
>CALMSQ010000499.1:0-2353 GCA_937872345.1 uncultured Burkholderiales bacterium
GGGCCGATCACGCACGAATTGCTGCGCGAGATCCAGTCGTCGTCTCGCCACGCGATGCGGGACTGCATCGCTCGCCATGGCGGCCGCGTCCGGCGCGTGTAACAGCGGCTGAACCGCGCGCCGCGACGGCGTAGGATTTCCTTCCCCCGGTTCGTCCGGCGGACGGACCGGCCCGGTCGATGATCCCGACAGCCCTTCAATCTTCGCGAGGAGGCACCATGGCGACTTCGATGACCGACCAGTACCTGGCGAACAACAAGCAGTACGCGGGCGGGCAGGCGATTCACAAGCCCGCGTATCCCGGCAAGCAACCGATCCAGCCGTCCAGGCGCGTCGCGGTCGTGGCGTGCATGGATGCGCGGCTCGACGTCGAAGACCTGCTCGGACTGCAGACCGGCGACGCGCACATCATCCGCAACGCCGGCGGCGTCGTGAACGACGACGCGATCCGCTGCCTGATCATCTCGCACCACCTGCTGAACACCAACGAGATCATCCTGATCCACCACACGCGTTGCGGGATGCTCGCGTTCACCGATGACCTGCTGAAGGCCGGCCTCGAGGGCGACCCGGCTGCCGAGAAACTGCTGGGTCAGGCGACCGGGCGCATGTTCAGGAGCTGCGGCAAATGCGCGCCGACGCCGGCCTCGTTCAACGCCTTCCGCGGGCAGATCGAGCCGCTCGACGCGCCGCGAAGCGCGCAGAGCACCGAGCGGCTGCAGTGGGACGTGCGACGCGGGATGTCGGCGATCCTGAACCACCCGTGGCTGCCGTCGAGCGGACCCGACGCGGTCACGGTGCGCGGCTTCATCTACGACGTCGACACCGGGCGGCTCGAGGAGGTCGGTTACCCCGGGCCGATGGGGTCGATCGGCTGATGCGGGCCGGCGCTTGGGCCGTTGCTGCCACGATCGACCCGGGCCGCCGTCGTCTCGAGCCCGGGTCGATTCGCCCGGATCGATTCGCTTCAGGGGGCCAGTATCAGGCGCAGGATGCCGGCAATCTCCCTGGGCACCTTCCGCGCGAGACGGCGCGCCTCGCGCAGCGCCGCCCGGTCGAACGGGCTGGAGCCCGAACCGCCCGCGAGTTCGATGACGAGCCAGGCGATCAGCATCGGCTCGTCGACACCGTCGAGGACCGAGGCGCGCTGCAGCTCGCGGACCCAGGAGGCGGGTAGCGATGCGGCGACGTCGGCGAACGAGCCCGGAAGCTGTCGGCGCTCGTGCCAGAGTCGGTTGACGCGATCCGCGAGCTTCCGGGCCGCTTCGCTGCGCACGGTCGTATCGAGCGGGTACGCGGCGTCGCCGAGGTCGGCCACGCTGGCCTGGTCGTGGACTTCGTAGTCGTCGGAGACGCTGCACTTGAGGATGGCCCCCCGGTCGGGCCTGGAGTACATGACCATCGACGCGTCCGGGAGCATGGACGCCGACCTCGCCACCGTCCCCACGCCGCCCCATCCGGCCGCCAGCATCTGCCGGACCTTCACGCTCTGTGGCAACGCGTCGGCGCGCTCGGCGGCGTCGCGCTCGAGAACCAGCACCATCGACGTGTCGGCGGTGACCAGTTGATAGCGCTCGGCGAACGCGCCGCGCTCCGGTTCGGGCAGCGCGGCGACGGCAAGACCCGCGGCCACGCGCGGCAGCGCGTCGGCGTCGGGCGCGGCGGCGGGCCACTCGCGCGCCAGCGGCACGGCCTGCGCGCGCGGAGCGTCGTCGCGCCACGCGAGCCGGACCTCTCCGTCGGGCCGCGCGGCGAAGCGCGCGAGCGCGTGCAGCGTCTCGCCGGCGAACAGCGCACGCGGCAGCGGCGCCTGCCAGTCGACCGGTGCCGGCCACTGCACCGTGACGTCGGCAGCGCGGGGCTGGCGCAATCGCGCGAAGAGCCGCATCAGCGCCGCCTCGATCGACTCGTTCGGCGTGACGAACACGACCGCGCCGCCGGTGGCCTGCGCGAGCTGCGAGAGCAGGCTCTCGGCGGGACTGGCGCCGACCGCGACGATGAAGACCCGCTGGTCGTTCGCACGCGCCCGGGCGACGATCGCGTCGCTGGCCCAGGTCTCGCCATCGGTGATCATGAACACGTCCGCGTTGCGGCCCTCGGCGCCGCCGTGCCCGAACAGCGAAACGAGCGCGCCCTCGATCTCGGTGCCGCCGAGATCGGCCTGCAGCGCCTCGGCCCAGCCGAGGCACGCGGCGCGGTGCGCGGCGTTGGCCTTGCGCAGCCCCGATGCGGCGTGGACCACGGTGGAGCCGAACGCGCTGACCGAGATGCGGTCTTCGGGCGCCAGGCGCTCGACGAGACGGGCGACGGCGGCGCGCGCCTGCGCGATGCTGTCGCCCTGCATCGAGCCGGA
>CALMSQ010000500.1:0-7723 GCA_937872345.1 uncultured Burkholderiales bacterium
ATCAGCGCCGAGCGCACCTCGAGGGGCGGCCCGAGTTGGTCGAGCGCCGCGCGCAGCGCCTCGAACACCGCCTCGGGCGACGCCGGGTGGTCGTTCTCGTCGAACCAGTCGCGATCGAGCAGCGCCGCGAGCCGTGCACGCACGCCGAGAACCTCGTCGGGATCGAGCTTGCCGCGGGTCCGCTGCACCAGGCGATCGACGACGATGCGCCCGTCGATCGCCTCGTCGCCCACCAGCGCCAGTTCACCGGGCTCGGCGCCCGTCTCCGGCTGCCCGGATCGGCTGTACATCCGGCGCTCGAACACGTCGGAGAACGCCTGCCTGAAGCGGAATTCGATGTCGCCTCGATGCACGCGCACCATCGACACGGCATCGAGCAGTGCCTGCTGCGCATCGCGACGCATCTCCTTCATCGCCATCGCGGTGAGCTCCTCGCTCATCCGGTCCAGCGCCTCGCTGATCACTTTCGCCAGCCGCGAGATCACCATGTCGCGGCAGTCCTCGAGCAACTCGAAGCGCCGGCGCGGATCGATGTTCACGCGCGTCGATTCGTCATCGACGGCGGTCGCTTCTCGTGTGTCGGCTGGCATGGAACGTCCGGATGTGAGCGGCCTGCGTGGACAGGGTCATCCGCATGCTAGTGGCGCCGCTCGAGGCGGGTCAACGAATCCGGGACGAGTGGCGACCGGCGCGGGGCGCCGCCGGGACGCGTGCCGACGAACGGTCGATCGGCGGCCGCGAGCGGCGCGAGTCCGCGCGCCGCTCGCCTGCCCTCGCTCAGCGATCGACGCTCGCGTCGATGACCGTCCAGGCTGCCATGTTGACGATGCGGCGCACCGTCGCCGACGCGGTGAGAATGTGCACCGGCCGCGCTGCGCCGAGCAGAACCGGCCCGATCGCGACGTTGTGGCCCGCCGCGGTCTTCAGCAGGTTGTACGCGATGTTCGCGGCGTCGATGCCCGGCAGCACGAGCAGGTTCGCCTCTCCGGTCAGCGTCGAGCGCGGCATGATCCGATGGCGCAGTTCGGCGTCGAGTGCCACGTCGCCGTGCATCTCGCCGTCGACCTCGAGTTCCGGCGCGCGCTCGCGGATCAGCGCGAGCGCCTCGCGCATCTTCACCGCGTCGGGATGGTTCGACGTGCCGAAGTTGGAGTGCGACAGCAGCGCTGCCTTCGGCATGATGCCGAATCGTCGCAATTCGTCGGCCGCCATCAGCGTGATCTCGGCGATCTGCTGCGCGTCCGGGTCGGCGTTGACGTGCGTGTCGACCAGCGTCACCTGCCGGTTCGGAAGCATCAGCGTGTTCATCGCCGCATAGACGCTCGCGCCGGGGCGCCGGCCGATCACCTGGTGAACGTAGTGCAGGTGCAGCGGGAACGTGCCGAAGGTGCCGCAGATCAGGCCGTCCGCGTCGCCCATGTGGACCATCATCGCGCCGATCAGCGTGAGCCGGCGGCGCATCTCGATCTGCGCGTATTCCTCGGTGATGCCGCTGCGGTCGGTGAGCCGGTGGTACTCCTGCCAGTAGGCACGGTAGCGCTCGTCCCACTCGGGGTTGACGATCTCGAAATCGACACCGGGCTTCATCCGCAGCCCGAACCGCTCGAGGCGACGCTCGATCACGGCGGGACGCCCGACGAGGATCGGCCGCGCGAGCCGCTCGTCCGCCACCACCTGCACCGCGCGCAGCACGCGCTCGTCCTCGCCTTCGGCGAAGACGATGCGCCGGCCCGACGCGCGCCGCGCGGCCGCGAAGATCGGCCGCATGAAGTGGCCCGAGTGGTAGACGAATTGCTCGAGCTGAGTGTGGTAGGCGTCGAAGTCGGCAATGGGCCGCGTCGCCACGCCCGAGTCCATCGCGGCCTTTGCGACCGCCGGCGCGATCTTGACGATCAGCCGCGGGTCGAACGGCTTGGGGATCAGGTACTCGGGACCGAACGCCATGTTCGGCGCGCCGTACGCGGTCGCCACGATGTCCGACATTTCCGCGCGCGCGAGTTCGGCCACCGCGTTGACCGCGGCGATCTCCATCTCTCGGGTGATCGTCGTCGCGCCGACGTCGAGCGTGCCGCGGAACACGAACGGAAAGCACAGGACGTTGTTGACCTGGTTCGGATAGTCGGTGCGACCCGTCGCGATCACCGCGTCGTCGCGGACCGCCTTGACCTCCTCGGGCATGATCTCGGGCGTCGGGTTGGCCAGCGCGAAGACGAGCGGGCGCGTCGCCATCTTCGCGACCATCTCCTTCTTCAGAACGCCGCCGGCCGAGAGACCGAGGAACACGTCGGCGTCGGCGATGATCTCGCCCAGGCCGCGATGCAGCGTGTCCTGCGCGAAGCGCTCCTTCGCGGGGTCCATCAGCTCCTTGCGGCCGCGGTAGACGACGCCCGCGATGTCCGCGACCCAGATGTTGGCGAGCGGAAGCCCCAGGTCGACCAGCAGGTCCAGGCAGGCGAGCGCCGCGGCACCCGCGCCGCTGCAGACCAGCTTCACCTGGCCGATCTCCTTGCCGACCACCTTCAGGCCATTGAGGATCGCCGCGCCGACGACGATCGCGGTTCCGTGCTGGTCGTCGTGGAACACCGGGATCTTCATCCGCTCGCGCAGCCGGCGCTCGACGTAGAAGCAGTCCGGCGCCTTGATGTCCTCGAGGTTGATGCCGCCGAAGGTCGGCTCGAGTGCGGCGATGATGTCGACCAGCCTGTCGAGGTCGCGCTCGTTCAATTCGAGGTCGAAGACGTCGATGCCTGCGAACTTCTTGAACAGGACCGCCTTGCCCTCCATGACCGGCTTGGCGGCCAGCGCGCCGATGTCGCCCAGCCCGAGCACCGCCGTGCCGTTGGTGACGACGCCGACGAGGTTGCCGCGGCTGGTGTAGCGGAAGACGTTTGCCGGATCGGCGACGATCTCCTCGCAGGCCGCCGCGACGCCTGGCGAGTAGGCCATGGCCAGGTCGCGCTGCGTGAGCAGCTGCTTGGTCGGCGTAACCGAGATCTTTCCGGGGCTGCCCTGCTCGTGGTACTCGAGCGCAGCCTTGCGCAGGTCGTGGGAAGTCGATTTGGGCATCGGATGACAGCGCCTCGCTGCGCGTGAGAGGGTCGGATTATCCGTCCGTGCCCCGGCAATGACAATCGCGTCGCCTCGTGTCGGCCTGGCTCGATGGTCGGGGGCCTGGCGCAGCTCGTGCGTGCGTCGGTTGGCGCGCGCAAAGGGGCAGGCAGTGGGGCGCGCCGCGCCCCGGCCCGCCACCGAAGGCCGCGACGCGCGCCGGATTCGAACCGGGAGAACGAGGAGCCGCCTCGCGTCACGCGCCCCGATCGACCAGCGCCCGCGCCAGCACGCACGCGACGTGCTCCGCGCGGCGGCCCGCGCCGTCGGCGATCTGGTGCCGGCAGCTGGTGCCGTCGGCGACGACCAGGTCGTCGGGACCGGCCGCGCGCACGGCCGGCAGCAGCGCCGCCTCGCCCATCTTCATCGAGATGTCGTGGTGCTCGGACTCGTAGCCGAACGCGCCCGCCATGCCGCAACAACTGGACTCGACCAGCTCGACCTTCAGCGACGGGATCAGGCCGAGCACGGTGCGGACCGGGCCCACCGCGTCGAACGCCTTCTGGTGGCAATGGCCATGGACAAGCGCGCGGGCCTGCGGCAGCGCCCGCAGCGGCAGGTTCAGGCGACCGGCCTCGTGCTCGCGGGCGAGGAACTCCTCGAACAGCATCGCCCGCGACGCGAGCGCAGTGGCCGCCCCGCCGAGGCCGAGCGCCAGGAACTCGTCGCGCATCGTCAGCAGGCACGAGGGCTCGAGCCCCACGACGGGCGCGCCGCGTTGCACCCAGGGCGCGAGCGCCGCGACCGTGCGCCGCGCCTCGGCGCGCGCCTCGTCGACCAGGCCGGTGGCCAGGAAGGTCCGGCCGCAGCACAACGGCCGGGCCGGATCCGCGTCGTCGCCCCCGGCGCGCGCCACGTGCACCCGATAGCCGGCCGCCTGCAGCACGCGGCGCGCTGCCCGCAGGTTGTCCGGCTCGAAATAGTTGTCGAAGGTGTCCGCCCAGAGCACGACGTCGCGTCCGTCGCCTTCCGGGCCCGCTTCGGCGCGCACCGGCTGCGCCCGATCCCTCGTGAACACGTCGGCGCGCCACGCCGGCAGCCGCCGCCGCGCCGACAGGCCGATGAGCCGCTCGCTCAGGCGTGCCGCGCCCGGCAGCAGGTCACGCAAGTTCGCCAGCCACGGCAGCCGCGCCAGCCAGGGGGCGTATCGCGGCAGGTAGGCGACCATCCGGTCGCGCAGGCGCAGCGCGTGGCGCTTGCGCCAGTGGTAGAGGAACTCGGTCTTCATCCGGGCCATGTCGACGCCGGTCGGGCACTCGCGCTTGCACCCCTTGCAGCCGACGCACAGCGACATCGTGTCGTGCATCGCCTGCGACGTGAACGCGTCCTCGCCGAGCTGGCCCGACAGCGCCAGCCGCAGCGTGTTCGCGCGGCCGCGCGTGAGGTCGCGCTCGTCGCGCGTCACGCGGTAGCTCGGGCACATCGTCCCCGCGTCGAACTTCCGGCAGTGGCCGTTGTTGTTGCACATCTCGACCGCCTTGGCGAAGCCGCGGGCGGGGTCGCCGCCGCTGCCCGGCGCGGTCGTGCGCTCGGTGACCGGATCGTTCTGCACGTCCCAGGCCGACCAGTCGAGCGCGGTGTCGAGCGGCCGCGCCGCGTAACCGGGGCCGAAGCGGAACAGCGACGCGTCGTCCATCCGGGACGGCCTGACGATCTTGCCGGGGTTCATCAGGCCGAGCGGGTCGAACAGGTCCTTGATCTCCTCGAACGCGCGCGTCAGGCGCGGCCCGAACTGCCAGGCGACCCATTCGCTGCGCACCAGCCCGTCGCCGTGCTCTCCCGAGTAGGCGCCCTTGAACCGGCGCACCATCGCCGACGCCTCCTCGGCGATCGCGCGCATCTTCGCCGCGCCGCCGTCGGGACCGGCGCGGCGCATGTCGAGGATCGGGCGCACGTGCAGCGTGCCGACCGAAGCGTGCGCGTACCAGGTGCCGCGCGTGCCGTGGCGCGCGAACACCTCGGTGAGATTCGCCGTGTACTCGGCCAGGTGCTCGAGCGGCACCGCGCAGTCCTCGATGAAGCTGACCGGCTTGCCGTCGCCCTTGAGCGACATCATGATGTTCAGGCCGGCCTTTCGCACCTCCCACAGCGCCTTCTGCCGTCCCTCGTCGGGCATCTCGACCACCGAGCCCGGCAGGCCGAGGTCGCCCATCAACTCGACGAGACGCGCGAGGCGCTCGAGCAGCGCCGCGCGGTCTTCGCCGCTGAACTCCACCAGCAGGATGGCCTCGGGCGCACGCCCTTCGCGCTCGACCAGCGCCGACTCGATCGTCGGGCGGAACACCGGATTGGCGCGCGACAGGTCGATCATCGTCCGGTCGACGAGTTCGACCGCCGATGGGCCGAGCCTGACGATGTGCTGCGCGCTGTCCATCGCCGCATGGAAGCTCGGGAAGTTCACCACGCCGAGCACCTTCGCCGCAGGCAGCGGCGACAGCTTCAGGACCAGCCGGCGGAACCAGGCGAGCGTGCCCTCCGAGCCGACCAGCAGGTGTGCCAGGTTGACCGAGCCGTCGTCGGTGTAGGGTCGCTCGGACTGCGGATGGAACACGTCGAGGTTGTAGCCGCCGACGCGGCGCAGCACCTTCGGCCAGACGCGCTCGATCTCGCCGCGCTCGCGCCCGGCGATCCCGAACAGCCGCGAGACGAGTTCGCCGCTGCGCATCGTCGCGAGCGGCCGGTTCGCGCCGGCGCCGAACGGCCCGAAGTGCTCGCTGGTGCCGTCGGAGAGGACCGCGTCGATCCCGAGCACGTTGTGCACCATGTTGCCGTAGGCGATCGAGCGCGACCCGCACGAATTGTTGCCCGCCATGCCGCCCAGCGTGGCCTGCGCCGACGTGGACACGTCGACCGGGAACCACAGGCCGTGCGGCTTGAGCCAGGCGTTGAGCGCGTCGAGCACGATGCCGGGCTGCACCTCGACGGTCATCGCTTCGCGGTCGAACGCGATCACCTTGTTCAGGTTCCGGCTGCTGTCGATGACCAGCGCCTCGCCGACGGTCTGGCCGCACTGGCTGGTGCCACCCCCGCGCGGCAGGATCGGCACGCGCGACTCGCGCGCGAGGTCGATCGCGGCGATGACGTCGGCTTCGTCGGCCGGCACCACGACGCCTACCGGATCGACCTGGTAGATCGACGCGTCGGTGGCGTAGCGGCCGCGGGAGAAGGCATCGAACAGGACCTCGCCCCGCACCACGCGGCGCAGCCGCTGCGCCAGGCGGCTGCGCTCGAGCGGCGCCGCTCGCAGCGATCGAGCCGGAGTCGGGGCGTTCATGCCGGGTGCCGCTGCGCGATGCCGGCGTCAACCGGCGGGGTGCCCGCCCGAGGCCGGCCAGTGCTCGAGCACCGCGTCGCGCTTGTGGCGCAGGTGCTCCTCGAGCAACGCGCGCAGCCCGGCGCCGTCACCGGCTTCGAGCGCCTCGAGCATGCGCTGGTGCTCGCGTACCGCGGCGTCCCACTTGTCGCGATTGAAGTTCGAGCGGAACCGAAGGTTCTGGATGCGCGAGTTGATGCTTTCATACGTTTCCGTGAGCACGGCATTGCGCGCGCAGCGATTGATCGCGCGGTGGATCTGCCTGTTCAGCGCGTAATAGGTCGGCAGGTCGCGCCGCGCGTGGGCGGCGAGCATCTCGAAGTGCAGCGCGCGGACCTCGACCAGTTCGGCGTCGGTGCGCCGGACGGCGGCGAGTTCGCCCGAGAGCGCCTCGAGTGCGCCCATCAGCTCGAACAGTTGCTCGACGTCGCCGCGAGACAGCGCGACGACGCTGGCGCCCCGGTTCGGGCTGAGCTCGATCAGTCGTTCCGCCGCCAGCACCTTGAACGCCTCGCGCAGCGGCGTGCGCGAGACGCCGATCTGCTCGCACAGCACGCGCTCGTTGAGCCGCGCGCCCGGCGCGAGCTGCCCTTCGGTGATCAGCCCGCGCAGTCGTTCGGCGACTTCCTCGTGCAGCGGGCGGCGCTCTGCGGCAATGGCGGATTCACCCGGATTTTGCATACAAACTTCGACGGCGGGACGGTATTACGGGTGAAACCCCAACTTGCAGGTCGCCAATTTTGCATACAAAATGCCCCGAAGCAAGCATTTCCGGGGCTCTCCAGGCCCGCCTCCGAGGCATCCCGATGAGACTCTCCAACGGTCTTTCGCTCAACGGCCACCCGTCCGGCCGTCACTTCCTGCAGATTCCCGGGCCGTCGAACGTGCCCGACCGGATCCTGCGCGCGATGGACTATCCCACGATCGATCATCGCGGCCCCGAATTCCAGCAGCTCGGCAAGTCGGTGCTCGCCGGCATGCGCAGGATCTTCCAGACCGAGGGGCCGGTGGTGATCTACCCGTCCTCGGGCACCGGCGCGTGGGAAGCCGCTCTGGTGAACACGCTGTCGCCCGGCGACGCGGTGCTGATGTGCGAGACCGGCCATTTCGCGTCGCTTTGGAAGCGAATGGCCGACCGGCTCGGGCTGACCGTCGAGTTCATTCCGGGCGACTGGCGGCACGGCGCCGATCCCGGCGCGATCGAAGCACGGTTGGCCGCCGACGGCGGGCACCGCTTCAAGGCGGTCTGCGTCGTCCACAACGAGACCTCCACCGGCGTGACCAGCCGGATCGACGAGGTGC
>CALMSQ010000501.1:0-7730 GCA_937872345.1 uncultured Burkholderiales bacterium
TCGGCGCGGCTCGCCGCGCAACCTACGACTCAGGAGACCGGCCGCCCGCAATGACTCGGGCGACCATGGTGTCTAGCCGATCGGCTCGAGCCGGGCCACCGACAGCGCCAGCCACTTCAGGCCTTCGCGCCCGAAGTTGACCTGCACGCGCGCGTCGTCGCCGCTGCCTTCGATGCCGACGATCACCCCCTCGCCGAAGCGCGCGTGAGCCACGCCCTGCCCGACGCGGAACGCCACGCCGCGGTCGAAGCGCTGCGCGGCGCGCTGCTCGGCCCCCGAGAGCCGCCCCGTATCGCTGTCGGCGGCCGCGCGCGAGCGCGCCGCACCGCCCTGGCGCCCGAAGCCCTCCCAGGCGCCGCCCCAGCCTTCGCGATAGCCGGCCGGCGCGGCCGGCTGGCCGCGCGGCGTCAGCCACTTCAGCAGTCCGGGCGGCAATTCGTCGAGGAAGCGCGAGCGCAGGCTGTAGCGGGTCTGGCCATGCAGCATCCGGGTCTGCGAGAACGACAGGTACAGGCGCCGCCGCGCGCGCGTGATCGCCACGTACATCAGCCGCCGCTCCTCCTCGAGCCCCTCGGGCTCGGCGATCGAGTTCTCGTGCGGGAACAGCCCCTCCTCGAGCCCGGTGATGAACACCGCGTCGAACTCCAGCCCCTTGGCCGCATGCACGGTCATCAGCTGCACCGCGTCGCTGCCTTCGCCGGCCTGGTTCTCGCCCGCCTCGAGCGACGCGTGCGCGAGGAACGCCGCCAGCGGGGTGATGCGCGCCGCGCCCGGGGCATCGGCGTCGAGCACGCCGGCCTCGCCGGGCGCGCCGCCGGAGGAACCGTCGCCCGACACGCCGAAGTTCGCCGGCACGTCCTGCCCGATCCCCTCCTCGGCCAGGAAGCCGGCCGCGGCGTTGACCAGTTCGCGCAGGTTCTCGATGCGGTCCTGGCCCTCGCGCTCGGCCTGGTAGTGCGCGAGCAGTCCGCTGCGATCGATCAGGTGCTCGACGACGTCGGTGAGCGGCAGCGCCTGCGTGTCGGCGCGCAGCCGCCCGATCAGCGCGGCGAACGCGCCGAGCTTGGCCGCGGCGGCGCCTCCGAGGCTACCGACCGCCGCGAACAGGCTTCGGCCGCTTGCGCTCGCGGCGTCCTGCAGCGCCTCGAGCGTGCGCGCCCCGATGCCGCGCGCCGGGAAATTGACCACCCGAAGGAACGCGCCGTCGTCGTCCGGGTTCTCGAGCAGGCGCAGGTAGGCCAGCGCGTGCTTGATCTCGGCCCGCTCGAAGAAGCGCAGCCCGCCGTAGACCCGATAGGGGATGCCTGCCGAGAACAGCGCGTGCTCGATCACCCGCGACTGCGCGTTGGATCGATACAGCACCGCCGCCTCGCTGCGCAACCATCCCTCGGCTACGAGCCCGCGGATCTCCTCGACGAGCCACTGCGCCTCCTGCGCGTCGGTCATCGACTCGTGGACGCGAACCGGCTCGCCCTCGCCCGCGTCGGTCCACAGGCTCTTGCCGAGCCTGCGGCTGTTGTGCGAGATCAGCGCGTTCGCGCACTCGAGGATGTTGCCGTGCGATCGGTAGTTCTGCTCGAGCTTGATCAGGTTGGCGACCCGGAACTCGCGCTCGAACGCCGCCATGTTCGCCACGTTCGCGCCGCGGAACGCGTAGATGCTCTGGTCGTCGTCGCCGACGGCGAACATCACGGCCGATTCGCCCGCCAGCAGCTTGAGCCAGCGGTATTGCAGCGCGTTGGTGTCCTGGAACTCGTCGACCAGGATGTGGCGAAAACGCGCCTGGTAGTGCTCGCGCAGCAACTGGTTGCGCTCGAGCAGCTCGTAGCTGCGCAGCAGCAGCTCGGCGAAGTCGACCACGCCTTCGCGCTGGCACTGCTCGTCGTAGGCCGCGTACAGCTCGACCATGCGCCGCGTGTAGTCGTCCCAGGCCTCGACGTCGGCGGCGCGGCGCCCTTCTTCCTTGGCGCCGTTGATGAAGTGCTGCAGGTTCTTCGGCGGAAACTTCTCGTCGTCCACGTTGAGCGTGCGCAGCAGCCGCTTGATCGCCGCGAGCTGGTCCTGCGCGTCGAGGATCTGGAACGTGTGCGGCAGCCCCGCGTCGCGGTGGTGCGCGCGCAGCATCCGGTTGGCGAGCCCGTGGAAGGTGCCGATCCACATGCCGCGCGTGTTCACCGGCAGCATCGCCGACAGCCGCGTGAGCATCTCGCGCGCCGCCTTGTTCGTGAACGTGACGGCGAGCAGCCCGTGCGGACTCACCTGGCCGGTCATGATCAGCCACGCGATCCGCGTGGTCAGCACGCGCGTCTTGCCGCTGCCGGCGCCGGCGAGGATCAGCGCGTGCTGCGGCGGCAGCGTGACGGCGGCGAGCTGCCGCTCGTTCAGGTGCGCGAGGAGGTTCGACATCGGCGTGCCGGTCGGCGCGCCGCCGGCGCGCGCCGTACCGCAGGCGTGCGCGGGCTCAGCGCTTGGCCGGCTTGCGAAGACGCTGCGACCACACCGGCTGGCGCGGAGACAGTCCGCCGTGGCGGATCTCGACGCAGCGGTTCGCCCAGCGCGAGGACTCGTCCGACAGGTCGACCACCGGCGCGTTCGAGCCGTGGCTGACGCGCACGATGCGGTGGCTCTGGACGCCGAACTGCTCGAGCAGCGCGGCGACGGCCTGCGTGCGGTGCATGCTCAGCTGGACCGCCGCCTCGGGTTCGTCGACCGGATTGGCGTGTCCCGAGACGATCAGCGTGCCTCCGGGACCGGCGTTGAAGCGCTCGGCCTGCCGGCGGATGACGTCGTGGTACTGCTGCTCGACGCGGGTCGAGTCGCCGTCGAAGTAGATCCGGGCGGAATCCGGTTCCTGGGCCGCGGCCGGCGCAGCGGTTCCGCCGACGACCTTCAGCCTCGGCGCGGGCGGGGCAGCGGCCGGCGTATCCACGGTCGAACGAAGCTTTTCCTGCATGCACGATCTCCTGACTGGCATGGCGCGGGCGAGCGAGGCTCCGGCTGCGGAGCTCGCGGGACGCGCCCGGATCGGTAAGGGGGGAACGCGTATTTTAGCAAATCGCGGCGGCCCGCCGTCGGGCCCCGCAGCGGCATCGGTCAGCGGCCCGACGGCATCAGCTTCGACAGCACCAGGTGCACCGCGAGCCCGCCGAGGATCGCCCACTCGAGCGGAATGGTGACGACGAGCAGGAAGGTCGCCGCCATCACGATCGCATCGCGACGATCGTGCCGCGCGATGTGCCGGATCTCGCGCACGTCGATCAGCCCCACCGCGACCATCAGCAGGATGCCGGCGACCGCCGCCATCGGCAGGTAGTGCGACAGCGGCGCGACGAATGCCAGCAGCACCAGCAGGAACCCGGCGGCAGCCACTGCCGACAGCGGCGTGCGCGCCCCGGCCGCGACGTTCACGCCCGACCGGTTGAACGACCCGCTGGCGGGGTACGACGAGAAGAACGAGCCGACGAGGTTCGCCATCCCCTGCCCGACGACCTCGCGGTTGCCCTCCAGGCGGTCGCCGCTCCTGACTGCGATCGCCCGCGCGATCGACACGGCCTCGGCCAGTGCCAGCAGCGTCATCACCAGCGACGGGACCAGCAGCATCTCGAGCGTGTCGAAGTCCAGCGTCGGCGCCGACAGCGGCGGAATCGCGCCCGGCAGCTGCTCGACCACCTTCACCGCGTAGTCGGACGAGATCGCCGCGAGCAGCGCTGCGATCGCGCCGCCGGCCAGCACCCCGACCAGCATGTACGGCACGCGGTTGTTCCACGGGCGGGCCAGCAGGCAGGCCGCCACCGTCCCGAACGCCACCACCGCGGTCGGCCAATCGATCAGCGAGACGTCCTGCACCGTCCGCTTGAGCGTGTGCCACACCGACATGCCGCGCGGCCAGTCGAAGCCGAACAGGTTGCGCACCTGCGAGTTGACGATCAGCACCGCGGCCCCGGCGGTGAACCCGACGATCACGCTGTGCGGCACGCGGTCGACCGCGCGGCCCAGGCCGGCGAGCCCGACCGCCAGCTGCCAGAGGCCGACCATGAACGTCATCGTGATCACCAGCTGCACGTAGACGGCCGAGCCGGGCGTCGCCAGCGGCGCGATCAGGCCCAGCACCGTCAGCGAGATCGCGTTGGCCGGGCCGGTCACCATCAGCCGGCTCGAGCCGAACAGCGCGGCGATCACGCACGGCACCATCGCGCTGTACAGCCCGTACTGGGGCGGCATCCCGGCCAGCGTCGCGAAGGCCACGCCCTGCGGCAGCACGACGACGGCGCCGGTGAGGCCGGCCATCAGGTCGGCGCGCAGCGTCGAGCGGTCTCGCAGCAGCGGCAGCCACGCGAGGAAGGGCAGGAAGCGTTCGAGGCGACGTCGATCAGTTATCATGTGAAGCAATCATGCAAGGGCCGGTTCAACCCGACGGGCACGAGCGCGAGCTGCAGGCCCTCGTGGTCGGGCTCGCGGTCATCGTCGTCTGGGGCGCAAATTTCTCGGTGCAGAAGGCGCTGTTCGCGGCGATCACGCCGACGGGGTTCCTGTTCGCCCGATACCTGATCATGCCGGTGTGCGCGCTCGCGCTGCTGCTGCGCATCTACGGCACCCGTTTCCCGGCGGTGTCGCGGCGCGACCTGTTCGACCTGGCCAAGCTCGGCTTCTTCGGCCACGTGCTGCACGTGGGCATGGTCACGCACGGCATCGACTGGTCGACCGCGTTCTCGAGCTCGCTGATCCTCGCGTGCGGGCCGATCTTCACGCTGCTGATCCTGCGCTGGTCGGGCATCGAGCAACTGAACCGCGCGCAGGTCGCGGGCGTGACCGTCGCGTGCGTCGGTGTGCTGGTGTTCCTGTCGGACAAGCTGCTCGCCGGACGCTGGCTGGCCAGCGGCGGCGACCTGTTCCTGCTGGTCGCGGCGAGCTTCTTTTCCTACTACACGGTCGCGGCGAAACCGCTGATCGAGCGGCACGGCGGAATCGTCGTGATGGCCTACGCGACGCTGCTCGGCAGCGTTCCGGTCGTCGTCCTGTCGATGCCCGTGGGCCTGGGCATCGAATGGCGGCACCTGTCGCCGCTGCTGTGGGCCGGGCTGCTGTGGGCGGTGATCGTCTCGGCCTTCGCGGGCTGGCTCGCCTGGGGTTGGGTCAACGCAGTGCGCGGCGTCGGGCGCACGGCGCCACTGATGTACCTGATGCCGCCAGTGGCCGGGCTGGTGGCTTGGGCGGTCTCGGACGAGCGCTTCACGGTGCCCAAGGTGCTCGGCGCGGCGATCACGCTGGGCGGCGTCGCGCTGGCGCAGTTCGCCGGCAGGAGCCGCGCGCGCGAAGCGCCGGCCCTGGTCGACTGAGGCCGGCGCCGGGGCCGCGACGGCCGGGTGCTGCGGGGTGTGCATCCGGCATTCTAGCCCGGCGCATCCATCTGAAATACCTGGAAATTCTTGACTCACGCATTGGCGAATCCGATGATTGGGCGATGTCGTCCGTAGCCTGACCCGGCATGCCGTCACGCGAGCGCCAGCGCACCGCCACGCGCACCGCCGCGCCGGGCGCGCGCGAAGCGGGCCGGGACGCGCCCGCTGCGGGGCGCGCGCGCATGACGCTCAGGCAACTCGAAGCCTTCTGCGCGGTCGCGCTCGCAGGCAGCGTGTCGGCGGGCGCGCAGCGGCTGTCGCGCACGCAGTCGGCAGTCAGCCTGGCGCTGCAGGAACTCGAGTCGGCGCTGGGCACGCGCCTGTTCGAGCGCGCCGGACGCGGGCTGCGCCAGACCGACGCGGCTCGCCGCCTGCTGCCGAAGGCCATCGAGATCGTCGAGCGCGCCGTCGAACTGCCCGCGATCGCCGTCGACGAGGCGACGCCCGCCCGGCACCTGGCCATCGGCGCCACCCGCACGATCGGCCCGTTCCTGATGCCGGGCCTGCTGGCCGACTTCGCGCGCCGCCATCCGGGCCTGGCGGCGAACCTGTCGGTCGACCTCGCGATCGAGAACACCGAGACGCTGCTCGCGCGCATCCGCGACCTGACCCTCGACCTCGCCTTCATCGAAGGCGAAGTGATCGAGCCGGGTCTGTCGGTGCAGCCATGGATGAACGACGAGATCTGCCTGTTCGCGCGTGCCGATCACCCGGCGCCGCGGGCGCTCGCGGCTGGCCGATGGGTGCTGCGCGAGCGCGGCTCGGGCACGCGCGAGACCTTCCTGCGCGCGATGCAGCCGCTGATCGGCGCCCCGCAGGTCGCGATCGAAGTCAGCGACCCGCTCGCCCTGAAACGGCTGGTCGCCGCGAGCGACTGGTTCGGATGCCTGAGCCGGATGGCGATCGCCGAGGAATTGCGCGACGGCACGCTGCGCGACGTCACGCCCCGGTCGGCCGCGCTGCGGCGCGCGCTGACCCGCTCGTTCTGGCTGGTCGCGCACCCGCAGCGGTACCGTTCGGCGACTGCCGACGCCCTGCTCGCACACGCCCGCGGGTGGGCCGGCGCCGCGGCGCGCGCGCCTCGCGCTTCGCTGCGCGACGCGCGCACTCGGCCGTCCCCGCGCGAGCCCGCTCGCAGGGTGGCCAGGCACTAGTCGGGGCCGGCCTCGCCGAGCGCGACACCCGGCGCGCGGCACGCCCCCTCGACGATCCGCGCGAGCCCGCGAAACGCCAGGTCGCCGGCCAGCACGCGCCGCACCGGCACCTCGCGCTGGCTCGCGGCATAGCGCCCCTTGTCGTCGAAAGCCTGCAGGAACGCGTCCGTATCGAAGGCGTCGCCCAGGCCATCGAGGACCCCACCGGTGAGCCAGACGCCGCCGTTCGCACCGAACGCGAGACACAGGTCGCCGGCGAACGCGCCGAGCAGACGCGAGAACCAGGTCACCGCCTCGCGAGCCGCCTGCTCGCCGAGCGCGGCCCGCGACGCGACCTCGGCGGGCGGCGACGGCACGTCGGCACCGCGTCGCCATGCGTGAAGCCAGCCGAGGCCCTCGCCGCCGAGCAGCCGCTCCCAGGACAGTCGCCCCCAGCGCGCGCGACCGAGCGCGTGAAGCGGCGCGAGCTCGTCGCCTTGCCAGGCCAGGCCCATGTGGCCGGCCTCGCTGGCGAGGACCCGCTCGTGGTCGCCGGTGGCCTCGCCCGTTGCGCCGCCCGCGGTCCCGACCAGCACCGCGGCGCCCAGCCCGGTGCCCGGACCGATCAGCAGCCGGCAGCCCGGCCCGGCCGATGCGGTGCGCAGGGGGCGCGTGTCGCGCTCGCCCAGCGCCGGGATTCCGGCGGCGGCGGCCACGAAGTCGTTGACGACGCGCAACGCCCGCAGCTGCAGCGCGGCGCGCAAGCGGGCCGGGTCGACGATCCAGTCGCGGTTGGTCATCCGCATCGGTCCGCCGCGCACCGGCAGCGCGACGGCGATCGCGGCGCGCGTGGCGGCCTCGCCCTGGCTGCGCTCGAACCCTTGCAGCGCCTCTGCGAGGCCGGGGCTGGCGTCCGCGGGGCTGCGCGCGATCGAACCGATGCCGCTTTCGCGGCTCCAGCGGCAGATGCGGACGTTGGTGCCGCCGACGTCGGCGAACAGCCAGTGCGCCGCCCCGGCCACCGCGCCCGAACCTAGAGGTCTGCCAGCGGCGTGTGCCGCGCCGAGCGATCGGCCGTGCGCATCGACCTGACGATCTCGTCGAGCAACCGGTTCAGCGTGACGAGGCGCTTCGGCTCGAGTCGCGACAGGACGTCGGGCAGGATGCCGACCAGCGGCTTCGGCGCACGGGCGATCGC
>CALMSQ010000502.1:0-34651 GCA_937872345.1 uncultured Burkholderiales bacterium
ACGAACGGCGCGTCCGAGCCGATCCGGTCGCCCGAGAAGTGCCAGTAGTCGAGCACCGGGCTCACCCAGCGCCTCAGACCGCGCAGCCGCTGTGCGCCACGCCTGGCAAGGCTCAACGGATAGCGCTGGACGTTCAGCAGCCCGTCCGGCAGGATGCGCGCCTGCATCGAGGCGGCCCCGGTCAGCTTCGGCAGCGCGCGCAGGAAGTAGTTGATCGCCTCGGTGTCGAACACCGGGCTGTGCAGCACCAGCGTGTCGGTCGGCCCGACCGCGTCGGCGACGCGGCGCAGGTTCTCGAGCAGCCGCCGGTGACGTCCGAACAGGCCCGGCAACGGCTCGAAGCGCGGCCACGATATGTACAGCGTCGCGTCCCAGTCGGCCGGGCGCACGACCGGCTCGAGCACGCGGTTGTAGTAGACCAGCACGTGCCGGGCGTCGGGCTCGTGATCGATTGCGACGCGCCGCGCCGCCAGGTAGTGCAGCGGCGAGGCAACGAAGAAGACGGCGGTGCGCCTCATGCCGGCCGCTCCGCCGGGCCTGCGACGAACAGCCGCCCCTCGATGCCTCGCTCCAGGAAGCCCCGCAATCGCGCGACGTTGGCCGACGCGTCGAAGCCTGCGACGATCCCCTGGTAGACCGGGTCGATGACCCCGCGCGCCGTCTTGCGCAACAGCGCAACGAGCGCGCGCTCGAGCGCCTCGTGGTCGATCGTCACCCCCAGCACCTCGTCCACCGTCAGGCCCGGGCGGAACCCGACCACTCCCGGCAGCCGCGCGAACCACGGCTGGCCGAACACCAGCGCCGGCTTGCCCCCAGTGATCGCCTCCCAACCTACGGTGCCGGTCACCGTGCTCGCGAACCTGCATCCCTGGAGCAGCGCATACGTGTTCACCGTCTTCGAGACGTAGCTCAGCTTCGGGATCATCGAAAGCCGCCGGAAGAACGTCTCGCCGCGCTGGCGCGCGGTCTGCTTCGGGTTCTCCTTCGCGTAGATGCGCCAGCCCTCGGGAATCATCGCCGCGAGCCGCTCCAGCGCCGACAGCTGGTCGGAGTAGCCGGCGCCCAGCGTCGAGGTCGTCATCTCGGGCTGCAGTTGCAGCGCGAAATAGACGTAGGGCACGGCCAGGTCCGGGGCGTCGGTGGCGAATCGCCGGTAGCCGCGGGCGAACTCGCGCGCCTCCTGGTACTTCTGCAGCGCGCCGGCGAGCGACATCGGCTTGCTGGGCCGCGTAGTCGCCAGCCGCCTGAGGTCGTTGGCGAGGCTCGCAAGCGCCGGCTTGCCGCGCGTCTTCACGCCCTGCATGTAGAAGAGCTTCTTCTCGAAGCGCCGCTCGATGCGCACCGGCGGCTCGTCGGGATCGGGTCCCGGCCCCTCCGGCACCTCGTCGAAGCGCCCGAAGTCCTCGAGCACGCGCACGTAGAAGAATCGGTCCGGAAACAGCGACTGGTAGCAGAACGCAGTCGCGACGCCCGCGCGCCGCGCAGCGAGATACAGCAGGTAATCGACGCCGAAGTGCGGCGGGCTCGAGAAGAACACGTGCGTCGCCCGCCCCGACGCGAGCAGCGCAACGAAGAACCGCAGGTAACAGTAGGCGGCGTGCTCGAGCTCGTGAACCGGCAGCGCGCGGGCGCGCGACACCCGCGAATACATGTCGCAGAAGGTCAGCAGCTCCTGCGGCGCGAGCCGGCCGGGGTCGCCGTCGATCGCTGCAGGCACCGGATCGAGCCGGAACTGGTGGATGAACGGGTCGAGGCGATGCGTGCAATCCGGAGCATTGCCGAACCAGGCCAGCACCTCGAGCCGGCCCTGCGCGCGCAGCGCGCGCACCGCGGCGACCGCGTCGTCGCTGTGCCAACCCCAGAACACCGCGCGGGCGACGTGCTCGGGGTCTGGGCGTGGTGTCATCGGCGGTGTCGGGGTGCGGCGAAGGGTGCGGTGAAGGGTACGGCAATCGATTATGCCAGCGCGTCCAGTGTCGAACGGCCGCGGTGGTAGCCTTCACGGAACGCCCGCCCCGCACGACCCCCATGACGACGACCCACCGCAAAGGCATCCTCCTGGCCGGCGGCTCGGGCACCCGGCTGCACCCGGTGACGCTCGCGGTCAGCAAGCAGTTGATGCCGGTCTACGACAAGCCGATGGTCTACTACCCGCTGGCGACCCTGATGCTGGCGGGCATCCGCGAGATCCTGGTCATCACCACCCCCGAGGACCAGGGGCGGTTCCGCAAGCTGCTGGGCGACGGCAGCGCCTGGGGGATCCGGCTCGAGTACGCCGCGCAACCCCGTCCGGAGGGGCTGGCGCAGGCCTATCTGATCGGCGAAGCCTTCCTGCGCGGCGCGCCCAGCGCGCTCATCCTCGGCGACAACCTGTTCCACGGCCACGCCCTGGCGCCGCGCCTGAGCGCGGCCGCTTCGAAGCACGATGGCGCGTGCATCTTCGCGTATCCGGTCAACTGCCCGGAGCGCTACGGCGTCGTCGAATTCGACGCGCAGGGCCGCGCGGTCGGCATCGAGGAGAAGCCGCAGCAGCCGAAGAGCCGGTTCGCGATCACCGGCCTGTACTTCCACGACGCCAGGGCGGTCGATTACGCGAAGTCGCTCAGGCCGAGCGCCCGCGGCGAACTCGAGATCACCGACCTGAATCGCCGCTACCTCGAGGCCGGCACGCTCGAGGTGCAGCGGCTGGGCCGCGGCGACGCCTGGCTCGACACCGGCACGCACGATTCGCTGCTCGAGGCGAGCCTGTTCATCCAGGCGCTCGAGAAGCGCCAGGGCCTGAAGATCTGCTGCCCCGAAGAGATCGCCTGGCGGCAAGGCTGGATCGATGCGTCGCAGCTCTCCGATCTGGCAAGACCGCTGGCCGGCAACGACTACGGCCGCTACCTGCAGCAGTTGCTTGTGGAACGTCCCGCCTGAAGCCGGTCCCCGCCCATGCCGGACGTGTGGCAGTATCGCCGGCAGGCCCGCAACACTCACCGGACGCGTACGAACATGCCCCGCCGATCCTACGAAACCATCCGCAAGCAGATCGAGAAGCTCGAGGCGCAGGCGCGCAAGCTCGAGGAGGCCGCGGAGCAGAAAAAGAAACAGGCGGTCGCGCAAGTCGTCGCGCTGATGAAGAAGCTCGGCGTGACGCTCGAAGACATGGCCGGCGCGAAGCCGCGCCGCGCGCGCGCCGCCCGCGGGGCCGCGAAGAAGCGCGCCGCGAAGAAGGGCGCCGCCCGCAAGCCGGTCGCGCCTAAGTACCGCAACGCGAAGACCGGCGACACCTGGTCCGGCCGCGGGCGCACGCCGCGCTGGCTCGCGGCGCTGGAAGCGCAGGGCAAGTCGCGCGAGGACTACCGGGTCTGAAGCGCCCTTTCGAGCAACGCGTCCCGGGGCTCGGCGAACGGATTCACCACCGTCACGCCGCGCCAGGTGAAGCCATGCTGCAGATCCTCGCTGAGCAGGATTCGACACTGGTGTTCGGCAGCAACCGAGAGAATCAGCGCGTCCCAGACCTGCAGCTCGTGGTTGGTACAGAGATCGAGCGCCGCCTGGAATGCAGGCCATGAAGAGTCGGCCACCTCGAAGCTGTCCGCCCATTCGAGAACCGCGGTGCGCGCCCCCTCGCGGCTTCGCAGCAGCTTTCGCGTCAGAACGTTGAACAGCTCTCCCAGGACCTGGGCCGGAACGACTGCCGCGCCTTCGGGGAGCGCGTCTATCAGTTCGCGCGCGGTCTCGCAGCGTGTGGCTTCGCCGGCACCTTCGGCGTATGCCAGGACATTGGTATCGAGCGCGACACGCACCGCTTCACCGCTCGTACAGTTCCTCACGCGTCCAGGTACGCTTGCCCGACGCCGCCTGCGACCTCAACCGCTTCATCAGCGCGGCCCTGGCTTGACGCCGTTCATGCTGAACCTCGGTCACAGGAACGATCGCCGCCACCGGCTTGCCACGCGAGACAACCGTGATTCGGGTGCCGCGCGAGACCTCCTTCAAGATTGCAGAGAAGTGCCGATTCGCATCGGCTGCGCTCACAGTTCGCATGGCCTTGATGAACAAAGTAGTGATGAACACTACATTATCGGGTTGACCAATCCATTGCAAGTGTCGCTTCAGAACGGCAGCGCCGCCCCCGGCTTCACCGCCAGGATCGCCCGGCGAAAGTCGGCCTGGATCCGCGCCAGCGCCTCGGGCGTGTCGGCCTCGAAGCGGATCACCACGACCGGCGTCGTGTTCGACGGCCGCGCCAACCCGAAACCATCCGGGTATTCGGCCCGCACGCCGTCGATCCGGATGATCTCAGTGGCGCCTTCGAACTTCGCGGTGCGCTTCAGTTCCTCCACCAGCGTGAAGTTCTCGCCCTCGGCGGTCTTCAGCTGAAGCTCGGGCGTGGCCGGCGAGTTCGGCAGCGCATTGAGCACCGCGCTCGGGTCGGCATGGCGCGACAGGATCTCGAGCAGCCGCGCGCCGGTGTACAGGCCGTCGTCGAAACCGTACCAGCGCTCCTTGAAGAAGGTGTGGCCGCTCATCTCGCCGGCCAGCGGCGCGCCGGTCTCCTTCAGCTTGGCCTTGACCAGCGAGTGGCCAGTGCGCCACATGATCGGGCGCCCGCCGTGGCGGCGGACGTGCGCGGCGACGTTGCGGCTGCACTTCACGTCGAAGATGATCTCGGCGCCCGGGTTGCGCGACAGCACGTCCTCGGCGAACAGCATCAGCTGGCGGTCCGGCCAGATGATCTGGCCGTCCCTGGTCACCACGCCGAGCCGGTCGCCGTCGCCGTCGAAGGCCAGCCCGATCTCGGCATCGGACTCGCGCAGCGCGCGGATCAGGTCCTGCAGGTTCTCCGGGTGCGCGGGGTCGGGATGGTGGTTCGGGAACGTGCCGTCGACCTCGCAGAAGAGTTCCGTGACCTCGCAACCGAGCCCGCGGAACAGCTGCGGCGCCAGTGCGCCGGCCACGCCATTGCCGCAGTCGATCGCGATCTTCATCGGCCGCGCGAGCTCCACGTCGCTGGTGATGCGCGCGAGGTAGCGCGCCGACAGGTCCTCGCTGCGCAGCCTGCCGCGCTGCGCCGGCGGCACTTCGGCGAGCGCGCCCGATACGATCGATTCGCGCAGCCGCTGGATCGCGTCGCCGTAGATGGCGTCGCCGGCGATCACCATCTTCAGGCCGTTGTAGTCGGGCGGGTTGTGGCTGCCCGTGACCGCGACGCCGGTGCCGGTGCCCAGTTCGTAGGTCGCGTAGTAGACGACCGGGGTCGGCACCATGCCGATGTCGACCACGTCGACGCCGGCCGCGCGAAAACCGTCCGACAGCGCGGCGACCAGCTTCGGGCCCGACAGCCGACCGTCGCGGCCGATCACGGTTTCGCGCATGCCAGCCTTGCCGGCCGCGGCGCCGAGCGCGAGGCCGATCGCGCGGACCGCGTCGACGGTCAGCGTGTCGTCGACCACGCCGCGGATGTCGTAGGCCTTGAAGATCGAGCGATCAACCTGCACGTCCGGCCCCTCCGGTGCGCGCCGCGCGACGGCCGGCTGCGTCGCCCTTCGGCGCCGAAGGCGAGCCACCCGGCTTGCGCTCCTCGAGCTGTCCCGTAACGTACTTGTGAAGGACACTGGCTATCAAGGTCTGGTACGGCATGCCTTCCGCGAGTGCCTTCACCTGAATGTCCTGAAGGTCACCGACAGAGAGTCGGATGTTGATCCGGCGATCCTTCAGAGCCGTTGCCCGGGCCGCAGCCTTCAGGCGATTGAGCTCGGCCCTGGAAGCCACAGACTTCAACTTGCCCGACTCATAGGCCCCGATGATCTCGAATTCGATTGGATCAGTTCGCCTCATCTGGATCTCCAGTCCCGAGATAGTCGCGTGTGGCCTTCCGGCTGGGGATGACCGTCTTCAGGAAGTAGCACTCCGCCTCCTCGACATAGGGCACCAGGTAGACGTAGCCATCCCAGGTAACGACCAGGAGCCGCTGGTGCGGGTACTTCCTGGTGTTGGGATGCGCCAGCACGTCCAGGAGGCCGTCGCCGTCGATGGCAACCACGACCTGCTCGAACGACACCCCGCGCTCTGCCTGCAGTTCGCGGTTCTTGTCGGGATTCCACCGGAACGGCTTCACCAGGCAAGTTTAGCGCAACGTGTGCCTTTTGTCGCCAGACAATCAGGTCGAAAGCTCCACGAGCCGAAGTTCGGTGTATCCGGAAATGACACGGAAATCGCGATTCCTGGTCAGCAAGGCGAGATCGCATCGACCCTCCGGTCGACTTTCCAGAGGATCGATTTTGGGCTAGAATTTTGACCATATTTCTAGTCAGACGCGCGATGACGACCCACGTATTCAGCCTCAGCGAAGCGAAGGCAAGGCTCAGCGAACTGGTCGACCTGGCTCAAGCTGGCGAGCCGGTCGTGATCACGCGGCACGGCAAGACCGTCGCCCGGGTGGTACCTGCGCAACCCGTCGACCGCGACAAGGCCCGGAAGGCGGCCGCGAACATCCGCAGTCGCAGCATCGGGGTGACCTTGGGCGATCTCGAGATCGAGGATCTCATCGACGAGGGCCGTCCGTGAGCCTCGTGCTCGACAGCTCGATCACACTGGCCTGGTTCTTCGAAGACGAACGCACCCCCGCCGCCGACGAGGTGCTGCAGCGTGTCGTCGAGTCCGGCGCCGTTGCCCCTGCGCTGTGGCGACTGGAAGTCGCGAACGGGCTGCAAACGGCAGTCAGGCGAAGCCGGATCGACCCGGCGTTCCGGGACGCGTCGATCGCCGATCTGCAGGCGCTCCTGGTCGCCATCGATCCCGAAACCCACCATCAGGCGTGGACCGGGACGCTGCAACTGGCAGCGCGCCATGGGCTCACCTTGTATGACGCAGCGTATCTGGAACTCGCGCTGCGTCGACGACTGCCGCTCGCCACACTCGATCGCGAGCTCCGGGCCGCGGCCGATGTCCGGGGCGTGGAGCTTCTCGGCGCCTGAATGCGCTGCCTCAGCCGCCCGACGCCGCGCGCTCGCCTTCGACCGCGGTGCCCGCCACCACCCGCAGCACAGGCTTGGGCTCGAACGGGGTGTACTCGGGCACCCAGCGTGCCAACGCGGCGCGGACCTCGTCGTCGGACACCGGGTCCGGGCCTTCCAGCCAGGTGCGCAAGCCGGGCAGGAAGTCGGCCGCCACCGGTCGCGAGCGCGCGATGCGCAGCTTCGGATGCGGCGTCTCGCGGGTCTGCTCGGCATCGGCCAGCAGCTCCTCGTAGAGCTTCTCGCCCGGCCGCAGGCCGGTGAACTCGATGCGGATCTCGTCTTCCGTGAAGCCGGACAGCCGGATCATGTTGCGCGCCAGGTCGATGATCTTCACCGGCTCGCCCATGTCGAGCACGAAGATCTCGCCGCCCTCGCCCATCGTCGCCGCCTGCAGCACCAGCTGCGCGGCCTCGGGAATCGACATGAAGTAACGGGTGATCTCGGGATGCGTCACCGTGACCGGGCCGCCGCGCGCGATCTGCGCCTGGAACTTCGGGATCACGCTGCCGGTGCTGCCCAGCACGTTGCCGAAGCGCACCATCTCGAACTGCGTGCGCCCGCCCTCGGTCTGCAGCGCCTGGCAGGCCATCTCGGCCAGCCGCTTGGTGGCGCCCATCACGTTGGTCGGGTTCACCGCCTTGTCGGTCGAGATCAGCACGAAGCGCTCGGCGCCGTGCCGGCGCGCGCATTCGGCCACCCGCAGCGTGCCGAGCACGTTGTTGCGCGCCGCCTGCCAGGCGTTGCCGACTTCCATCAGCGGGACGTGCTTGTACGCGGCGGCGTGGAACACGACCTGCGGGCGATGTGCGGCGAACACCTCGTCGATGCGCGCGGCGTCCTTCACGTCGCCGGCCAGCGGGACGATCGGCACCCCGGGCCGGTTCGACGCGAACCACTGCTCGAGCGTGTACAGCGCGTACTCGCCCTGCTCGAACAGCAGGATCTTCGCCGGCGCGAAACGGGCCAGTTGCCGGCACAGCTCGCTGCCGATCGAGCCGCCGGCGCCTGTGACCAGCACGGTGCGGCCGGCGAGCATGGCGCTGACGTGCGCGTCGTCGATCTCGACGCTTTCGCGGCCCAGCAAGTCGTCGATTTCGACCGGACGGATCGAGGACACCGCCACCCGGCCCGACAGCAGGTCTTCGACGCCGGGCACGGTGAAGACGTGCGCCCCGGCGCGCACTGCCAGGTCGGTCGCCCGGCGGCGCACCGCGGTCGAGGCCGACGGGATCGCGAGGATGACGTGCCGCGCCTTCTCGTCCGCCAGCGTCCGCGGCAGTTGGTCGATCGCGCCGAAGATCGGCTTGCCGAGCACCTCGCGCCCCCACTTGGACGGGTCGTCGTCGACCAGCCCGACGACGCGCCAGTCAGGCACTCGCTCCAGATCGCGCACCAGCATGGCGCCGCCGCGTCCGGCGCCCACGATGATCACCGGCTTGCCCTCGGCATCGAGGCCGCCGTACAGCCGGTGCTCCTTGAGCATCCGGTATGCGACGCGCCCGCCGGCCATCCAGGCGACAAGCAACATCGGGTAGAGCACCAGAGTCGAGCGGGGGGTGGCGGCGGCGCCGCGATAGATTGCGACGAAGGCCACCAGCACCAGCGACGACACCGCGACCGCGCGCAGCACACGCTTGAGGTCGGGAAGGCTCGCGAAGATCCACAGGCCGCGGTAGAGGCCGGCCCACAGGCAGATCGCCGCATGGGCCGGAATCAAAAACAGCAGGCCGACCAGCAGGTGGTCTTCGTAGGGGACCGGCCAGCCGAAGTTGAAGCGCAGCAGGAACGCGCCCATCCAGGCGATGACCGGCCCCATCAGGTCGAAAAGAAAGACGAGGACGGAACGGTACGAAGCGTTCATGGGTGACCCGAAAAGTCCGCCAATGGTAACTCCTCGCGGGTGCAAGAGACCCCGGCGGCCGGATCGCGGATAATGCCCGGTTACGCCCCACCCTATCGCGCGAAAGAAAGGAACGAAGCCCAGATGCCGGATAGAAAGACAGCCCTGATCACGGGCATTACGGGCCAGGACGGCGCCTACCTCGCGGAATCCCTGCTCGCCAAAGGCTACGAGGTGCATGGCGTCAAGCGTCGCACCTCGTTGTTCAATACCGACCGGATCGATCATCTTTACCAGGATCCGCACGACTCCGATGTCCGCCTACGACTGCACCACGGTGACCTGACGGACTCGAGCAGCCTGATCCGCATCATCCAGCAAGTGCGGCCGGACGAGATCTACAACCTCGCCGCCCAGAGCCACGTGGCGGTCAGCTTCGAGGAGCCCGAATACACGGCCAACTCCGATGCGCTGGGTGCGCTGCGGATCCTGGAGGCCATTCGCATCCTCGGCCTGGAGAAGACCACCCGCTTCTACCAGGCGTCGACGTCGGAACTCTACGGCCTCGTGCAGGAGGTTCCCCAGCGCGAGACCACACCCTTCTATCCCAGGTCGCCCTATGCGGCTGCGAAACTGTATGCGTACTGGATAACGGTGAACTATCGCGAGGCATACGGCATCTACGCGTGCAACGGCATCCTCTTCAACCACGAATCGCCCGTTCGTGGAGAGACCTTCGTGACTCGGAAGGTGACGCGGGCCCTCGCGCGGATGAAGCTGGGGCTGCAGGACTGCCTCTACCTCGGCAATCTCGACGCACTCCGTGATTGGGGGCACGCGCGCGACTATGTCGAGGCGATGTGGATGATGCTGCAGCAATCGCAGGCCGAGGATTTCGTCATCGCCACTGGCAGGCAACACTCGGTACGCGACTTCGTGTCGCGCGCGGCGCAGGAACTGGGTATCTCGATCGAATGGCACGGCGAAGGCGTCTCCGAGATCGGCGTGGACAACAGGGGCCGAACGATCGTGCGAGTCGATCCGCGCTACTTTCGCCCGACCGAAGTCGAGACGCTTCTTGGCGACTCGTCCAAGGCGCGCGAGAGGCTCGGCTGGCAGCCCAGGACGAGCTTCGACGAACTGGTCACTGAAATGGTGCGCGAAGACCTGAAAAGCGCCGAGCGGGATCATCTGGTCAAGCAGCACGGATACTCCACCTACAACTTTCATGAGTAGGGAATGCTCGGCGTGAACAAGAATGCCCGCATCTACGTCGCCGGCCACCGGGGCATGGTCGGCTCCGCGATCGTTCGACGCCTCGTCGCTGCCAGCTATGCGAACCTCGTGGTGCGCACGCGCGAGGAACTCGACCTGCTCGACCAGCGGGCCGTTCGAGCCTTCATGGAGGAGACGAAGCCGGACTACGTGTTCCTCGCCGCGGCGCGCGTCGGCGGCATCCATGCGAACAACACGATGCGCGCTGATTTTATCTACCAGAACCTGGTGATCGAGACCACCGTCATCGAGGCCGCGTTTCGGGCAGGCGTGGAGCGCCTGATGTTCCTGGGGTCCTCGTGCATCTACCCCAGAGACTGCCCGCAACCGATCAAAGAGGAGTACCTGCTGACCGGCCCGCTCGAGCAAACGAACGAGCCGTACGCGATCGCGAAGATTGCCGGCATCAAGCTGTGCGAGGCGTTCAATGCACAGCACGGAACGCGTTACGTGAGCGTGATGCCCACGAACCTGTATGGCCCGAACGACAACTACGACCTCGCGAACTCGCATGTTCTGCCGGCGTTGATCCGCAAGGCGCACGAAACGCGCGACCGCCGCGAGCAGACCCTCTCGGTCTGGGGCAGCGGACGACCGCGTCGCGAGTTCCTGTACGTCGACGATCTTGCGGACGCCTGCGTATTCCTGATGGAGCGCGATTACTCGGGGAGCCTGCTGAACATCGGGACCGGCGAGGACGTGACGATCCGGGAGTTGGCCGAGACAGTTATGCGCTGCGTCGGGCTCGATGCCGAGTTGATGTTCGACGCGTCCAAACCGGACGGGACGCCCCGGAAGCTGCTCGACGTGTCGCGAATGCGCGGCCTCGGCTGGAAGGCGCGCACCTCGCTTGAAGAGGGGATCAGGCTGGCGTACCAGGATTTTCTGAGAGCGCAGTCGGCCCCCGCCTCGGCCTGACGATCGCGCGGCTCCAGGACGTCGAACCGGGAATGAAGATCTCGATCATCACAGCAACTTACAACAGCGGCAAGACCATCGCCGACACGCTCGACTCGGTTGCCACGCAGAGCCATGACGACATCGAGCACATCGTGGTCGACGGACAGTCAATTGACGATACTCTGTCCATACTCGACGCGCACCGCGGCCGGATTGCCCGGCTCGTCAGCGAGCCGGACCAGGGCATCTACGACGCGATGAACAAGGGCATCGGGATGGCGACAGGCGAAGTGATCGGCCTGCTGAACTCGGACGACGTGTTCGCGGACCGGGATTCACTGAGTGAGGTCGCCGCGGCCATGCAGGATCCCGATGTCGACTGCTGCTATGGCGATCTCGTCTACGTCGACTCCGGCGATTTGTCCCGGATAGTTCGTTACTGGAAGTCGCGGCCGTACGAGGCGGGCCTGTTCCGGAAAGGCTGGGTGCCGCCACACCCGACTTTCTACGTGCGACGGCACGTGTACGAGCGATATGGGCGCTTCGACCTCAATTACCGACTCGCCGCCGACTTCGAGCTGATGCTGCGATTCCTGGAGAAGCACCGGATTCGCTCCGTCTACATTCCCAGGGTGCTGGTGAAGATGCGCCTGGGCGGAGCCACGAATCAGAGCCTTGCCAATATCTTCAAGCAGAACGTCGAGATCTATCGATCTGCCCGCCAGCACCAGATCGGCATGTCGGTCGTGGAGTTCGTGCTCGGCAAGATCTGGGCACGCTCCTCGCAGTTCCTGTCGCGACCGAACCGTGTCTGAGCAGCGAGTGCTGGTCACGGGCGCCAGCGGGTTCGTCGGTGCCGCGCTCGTGTCATGGTTGCGCGAGCAGGGGCGAAGCGTACGGGCGTCGGTTCGCACCTTGGAAGCCAGCCGCGTGCTTCGCGGCCTCGTCTCCGATGTGGTGGTCGTGGGCGAGATCGGCCGCAGCACGGACTGGATTCGCGCACTCGATGGCATCGATGTCGTCATCCACCTCGCCGGACGAGCGCACGTGCTACGCGAGCACTCGGCGGATCCGCTCCAGGCGTTCCGCGCTGTCAACGTGCAGGGGACGGCACGACTTGCAGAGCAAGCCGCCGGTCGCGTGCGTAGGCTGGTTTTCGTCAGTTCGATTGGGGTGAATGGATCGAGAACTCTCGGCACCCCGTTTTCGGAGTCGTCGCCCACGGCACCCGACGGGGCTTATGCGATGTCCAAGTATGAGGCAGAGCTGGCACTTCGAGGAATATCGGAATCGAGCGGGCTCGAGGTCGTCACCGTTCGTCCGCCTCTCGTCTACGGACCCGAATGCCCTGGGAACTTCTTGAGACTGCTGAGGCTGATCGGCTCGGGGCTCCCGCTCCCGCTCGCATCGGTTCGTAACGCACGCAGCTTCATCTATGTCAAGAATCTCGCAAGCGCGTTATCCGTCTGCGCGGAACACCCGCTCGCACGCGGCAGAACCTATGTTGTCGACGATGGCGAGACGATCTCGACTCCGGAACTGGCACGCACCCTCGGCGCCCTTCTCGCCCGCAAAGCCCTTCTGGTTCCGTGTCCCGTCTGGTTGCTTCGACGCATCGGAAAGCTGACAGGATTCGAGGAGGCCCTGGCACGGCTGACCGACTCGCTCATCATCGATGGATCGGCGGTCCGACGCGAGCTCGGTTGGACGCCTCCATACACCATGAGGCAGGGACTTGCAGAGACTGCGGAATGGTATAGGAATCAGTCAGATCGAATTGCGGGAGCCGACCGCTGATGCTGACCGCCATCGTCGTCGCCTTCCTTGCCAGCTGGATGACGTTGGCACTTCTTCCTCGAACCAGGTTCGCACGAAGCGTTCTCGACGTCCCGAACGATCGGTCGCTTCACAGCATCACCGTGCCGAGAATCGGCGGAATCGGGATCGCGGCGGGCATCGGGCTTGCCTCGCTCGCCACAACGGGGCTCGACCCAGTGCTCGTCTGGGCGGCGGCAGGCTATCTGCTGCTGTTCGCCGTCTCGCTGCTCGACGATGCCTGGTCACTGCCCGTATCGGTTCGCCTGGTGGCCCACCTGCTGGCTGCTGGACTCTGGACTTGGGCCCTGCATGTGCCGCCGCAGTGGTTCCTGCTTTCGGTTCTGGCAATCGTGTGGGCGTGCAATCTGTACAACTTCATGGATGGTGCCGACGGCTTGGCCGGCGGAATGACAGTCTTCGGCTTCGCCACGCTCTCGGCAGCTTCCGTGTATGCGAACCAACTCGCACTGGCTGCGCTTTGCGCCGGAGTGACCGCAGCTGCGGTGGCCTTTCTGATCTACAACGTGCATCCTGCCTCGATGTTCATGGGCGACTCGGGCTCGGTCCCGCTCGGATTCCTGGCCGCGGCGATCGGCCTCTACGGTACTCAGCGCGATCACTGGCCGGCGCTACTCTCTCTGTTCGCATTCTTTCCGTTCGTGTTCGATGCAACCTACACGTTGATGGCGAGAGTGCTAAGAGGGCGCAAGCCGTGGGAAGCTCATAAGGAGCACCTTTACCAGAGACTGGTGCAACGTGGGCTCGGGCACCGAAAAATGGCGGGGCTGGCCTATGTGGTGATGGCCGTTTGCCAGCTTTGCGCGCTAGCCACGCTTCGATTGCCATCCGCGGGGCAGTTCGCGCTGCTCACGATGGTCGTCGGACTGAGCGTGCTAGCGGCCGGACGAATCACGCGTGGCCACCGCGCCCAAGCATGATTCAACGCGATTCGCCTCTGCCGGGTTCCGCTCACGTGCGCAAGCTCGCCAGATTGCGACCGCATTTTGTCCGGGCATCGTGGGCGGTTGCTGAGCAGGCGACGGGACCCCTGCTTCAGTTGGTACTCACCCCGCTCCTGCTTCGATGGCTGGGGGTGGAAGAGTTCGGGCTTTGGGCACTCGGCTTGGCGGTCGCTTCAATGGGTCAACTGGCTTCATTCGGCTCAGGCGGCGCTACGACGAAACACGTTTCTGCCGATCTCGGCGCCAACCGGCGTACCGACGCCGTTGCTGCGGTCCGGGCAGCTACGACCGTGACCCTAGGGATGGGAGTCATGCTCCTCGCCGTCTCTGCCTGGGCCGCCGTCCCACTTGCGGCGCGATTCTTCACCGGAATGGGAGACGCAATCTACGTCGGATTGGTGCTGTTCATGGCCGTCCTGTTGCTTCTCGTGCAGGAGTTGGACGGTGTCTACGCCGCCGCGATCCGGGGGTTTCAGCGCTTCGACCTCGCCGCGCGCGTCGAAGTAGTCGGCCGCCTTTGCTGGACAGCGGCCATAGTAGCCCTCGCTTGGCAGTACCGCAGCGTTATCGCGATCCTGGGCGGCGCAATAGCGTTGACTGCGGGAAAACTGATAGTGCGCGTAGTCATCGTGAACCGGTTGTTTAAGGTTCGTCATGCACACTGGCCAAGCATGGATGCGGCACAACTTCGCCGCGTCACAGACTTCGGGAGATGGCAGTGGGTACAGAGCATCGGGACGGTACTGTTCTCCGTTGTCGACCGACTGCTCGTCGGTTGGATCTTCGGCGCATCGGATCTGGCCCGCTACAGCGTCTGCCTACAAGTTGCCCAATCGGTGCACTTGTTGCCTGCAGCTGCGATGCAGATTCTGTTCCCATGGTTGAGCGCCCGCAAGGCGGGGTCTGGTGCACCTAGCGGCCGCAAGTTGATGGTCTGGTCGCTGGTTGGCGGAGCCATTTGCGCCCTGCCACCTGCGGCAATTGCCCTGCTCGCGAACCCCCTCCTCTCAGCGTGGATCGACCCGGATTTCGCCGCGTCCAGCACCCGACTGCTGCAGATTCTGCTACTGGCCTACGGGGTGCTGGCATTCAATATCCCTGGCCACTATCTACTGCTCGGACTCGGAGATGCCCGGTTCGTCAGTCTCAGCAATCTCGCCGCAGGGGTCCTATCGATCACGGCTTCGGTGGCGCTGCTGCCGCTCGGTCTAGTCGCCTTTGCCGCGGGCAAACTGGGCTATGGGCCGATCATCGCATTGAACCAATTCAGACTAGGACGAGTCGGGCATGGCTAGCCTCTTGTCGAAAGCGAAATACCAGTTGGTCGCCATGCGGTATCGTGGCCGCGGCGACAGGATCGTGCAAACGCGGTACCGTGGTTGCCCGATGCTGGTTCGCGCGAACGAGGACGTCGGTCAGCTGATCATCGCTGGGATCTACGAGACCGAAGATCTCGGCCACCTTCTCGAGAACCTGAAGGACCGCGACGTATTCGTCGATGTCGGCGCAAACACCGGGCTATTCAGCCTACTCTGCGCACACCGATTCCCATCAGTGAGTATCCATGCGTTCGAGCCGGTCCCGCTGAACGCGAGCCTCTTCGAGTCGTCGATCCATCTCAACGGCTTTGAGAACATCACCCTCAATCGAAGTTGCGTAGGCAATACCGAGGGCGAAATCGAGCTATCGCTCGCCTCGGACAGTGCCTACTCCTCGATGATTGCAACCGGCCGCAAGCCGGTCGTGCGACGTCTTCGAACGCGGACAATCACGCTCGACAGCTATGCGTCTCGCGCCGGACTCGCACGCATAGACATCCTCAAGGTCGACGTCGAAGGCGCGGAGAAGCTGGTCCTCGAGGGAGCCCGAGGGCTCCTGGGCGATGAGCGGACGCGTCCAAGACTGGTTCTCGTGGAACTCTTCGACCAGAACCTCCAGCCCTTCGGAACGTCGATCGCCGAGATTGTCGAGCTCTTGGCCGCCCAGGGATATCAAGGGTACGTACTCGACAAAGGACGAAGGCGCAGCCTCATGCCAAGCCATTACAACGAAATATACAATGTCTTCTTCGAACTGGAGAAGCCGTGAACCCGAGCGCTGCGATCAAGAGGATTCTGCGGCATGTCGGGATCGACATTCGCAGGCACGTCCCAGGATCGTCGCCCGGGGCCCAGCTACTGGCGATCTGCAAGGCACGGTCGATAGATCTGGTGCTCGACGTCGGCGCGAACGCCGGACAGTTCGCTGCCGAGCTTCGCACTTCTGGCTACACGGGAAGCATCGTCTCGTTCGAACCGCTGACACACGCGTACGAAAAGCTCGTCCGCTCGAGCCGTAACGACGATGGATGGGTTGTGCATCGACGATGCGCCATAGGTTCGGAGCGCGGGTCAGTCGAGATCAATGTCGCGGCCAATTCGGTTAGCAGTTCGATACTACCAATGCTTGAGGCACATCGTTCGGCGGCGCCCGCTTCCGCATATCGTGGGAAAGAGACTGTGCCTGTCGAGACAATCGATTCGGTGGCACCGACTTACCTGCACGACGCACGCTCTGTCATGCTCAAGATCGACACTCAAGGCTACGAATGGCAGGTGCTCGACGGCGCAGTTGCGACGCTGCCCCGGATCACCGCGGTGCTGATCGAGATGTCACTGGTGCCACTCTACGAAGGCCAGCACCTATGGCTGGAGATCATCGCGCGACTCGAGGCAATGGGGTTCAAGACATGGTCGCTGCAACCCGGTTTCGTGGACCCATCGACCGGCCGGACCCTTCAAGTCGATGGAATGTTCTGCAGACCGTAGGCACGCAGACGCGAAGTCATCGGAATATGCGCGGGGTCGGCTTGTACGTTCAGCCAGTCTGGGGGGCATGGTGAGCGTAGATATCCAGATCAGCGTGGTCTGCGCAGTGCGGAATGCGCGCCACACCATAGATGGCATGCTCACCTCGTATCGTCGCGAGCGATCGACGCGCACCGAACTGATCATCGTCGACGCAGTCTCCACCGACGGCACGCTCGACGTGCTGCGCGCCAACAACGACTGCATCGACCAGTTGATCTCCGAACCCGATCAGGGCATCTACGACGCATGGAACAAGGGGGTTGCACTCAGTCGAGGGCGATACGTCGCGTTCATAGGGGCAGACGACCGGATCGCTGGACGCAGCCTCGAAGTGCTATGCGACGCCTGCATGTCGCATCCGCGTGCCGACTTCATTCACGGCTTCAATGTCCTGACTCGAAGCGGCATCCCGGTACGATTGCTCGGGCGCTCGTTTGACCGCAGGCGGATGATGCGGAGGATGCTGGTCGCCCATGTGCTCGCAGCCCATCGCCGCGACTGGCTTGATCGGCTGGGCGGCTTCGACATTTCCTACCGTTCGGCCGCCGACTATGACCTGCTTCTGCGGGCAGTCGACTCGGCTGAGGTTCTCGAAGTTGCGCAGGTCCTGGCATACGTAGAGACCGGGGGCATTAGCCTGACGGGTAGCTTGCCCTTCCGCGAAACATACCGTGCCCAAGTCCGCAATGGCTCTGGCAGGCTCCTCGCCGGCGCGATGTTTCTGCGCGGAATGGCAGGATGGATGGCGCGGCGCACACTTGAGGTCGTCAGGTGATCTCGGGCATTGCCGCCCTGCTGCTTCTGCTCGACCAGAGCCTCTCGGCGGGCATTGCCTACACCAGCAGTGGTCTCGCCGCGCTGCTGCTCGCTGCGGCTACGCTGGGGTCCATGCCGCGTGCATGGCTGTGTCGCACAGTGCATGCAAATGTGGCCATCCTTGCTGCTTCGTTGATCGCGGTGGGGATTGCCGGCGCAGCGGTTGCGGGCTGTCATCGCCAGTTCTACTTCATGGCGATGTCGTCTACGTTTGCGGCCATCCTGGTCATGGCGGCATATGCGTACTCGCGCACAAGCGCCCACGGTCCCGACCGCGGACCGTTGATCGGGCCAATCGCGTCCCGCTGGGCAGTCGCGCTCCTGACCATAGCACTCATCGTTGCCGCGTTTGGCTTTGACCTCTACAGCACGGTTCAGGGTGCGCCGAGCAACCGGAGCGCTGGCCTTTTCGCCGAACCGAGCCACCTCGCGCTCTACGGCCTGGTGGCTTGGGGATTTGCATGGCTCCACCGGCCGAACCGTACGTTGGTCGTAGTCTCGCTGGCCGTAACTTTCTACCTGGCCTTTTCGCTCACGCTGGTGCTGTCGTTGGTCGCGTGGTTCGGATTCGCGGTCCTTTTCCGCCTCGTTCGTCCGGTGATGCTCTCCGCTGTGGCAGCCCTGCTGGCCGCTGCCGCCGTCCTGGTGACCCACGCGCCATCGCTCGTTGACGAGGGGCCGCTTGCTGGTGTCGCACGCTATGTCGATTCCCGTGTATCGAGCATCCTCGCACCCGAACGATCCGGTGCGCCGAATCTGTCCTCCGTGGTAATGCTTCGGGGGATCGACTTGACACGCGCCAGTCTTGTGCATTCTTCGGGTCTCGGACTCGGGCTCGGCAACATGGGGTGTTCGGACACAGTCAATGCCTCGTCCGAGTGGAACGCAGTTCTCGCAGCGTATGGATTGCCGGACTTGAACCTACGCGACGGGTCAATCCTCACTGCGAAACTGGTCTCGGAGCTCGGGCTGATCGGAGCGGTGCTGGTCGTCGGATTCGTGCTCGTTTGCGGGATTCTCGCCTTCAGACTTCGAGCGCGCCGTCTGCGGCACGAGGCCGCGCTTGCGTGCGCGTTGCTGTTTACGCTCCTGTTCGTCCGGGCCCTGCCGTACTTTGCGATGCCAACGGTTGTAGCCGGTTTCGTGCTGGCGCGCTGCTGGGCCGCCCGCGAACGCGCGAGCAGAGCGGACGCTCTGCAAAACAATCCGCCGACTGCCGGCCCTGACGATTGCGCGAGCCGGTCAGCAGGCTACTCCACACCTGAACGATGATCCCAACGACCGCCCCCCACCGCCGACCGGTCATCGTGATTTCCGCCGTCAACCTTGTCGAGGGCGGGACGCTTTCCATACTCTCCGACTGCCTCCATTGGGTCGACCGCGCCCTGACGGATCGTTACGAAGTGGTCGCCCTCGTGCATCGGGCATCGATGTTCGACTGCAAGTCGGTCCGACTTGTCGAGATGCCACGAGCCAAGCGTTCATGGCTGCTTCGAATCTGGCACGAGTACCGACTCTTCAAACCAATATCGCTTTCCCTGCAACCATTCTTGTGGCTGTCTCTTCACGACACGACGCCAAACGTCGTCGCGGAACGCCGCGCAGTTTACTGTCACAATCCGTCGCCTTTCTATCGAATCAGTCTGCGCGAAGCGTGGCACGAGCCGACGTTGCTGCTTTTCAACCTCTTCTACAAATACTTGTACCGAATCAACATTCTGCGCAACGACTTTGTCATCGTGCAACAGCAATGGATCAAACGGGAGTTCGAACGTCTATTCGCCCTTCCCCGCATAATCGTCGCGCACCCGCAGATTCCAGAAACGATGTACCAGGTCGCGCACACACCTGGTGTCCTGCCTAAGGCACCGTCGCGGATCACTCGGCTCATATATCCCGCATTTCCGCGCGCTTTCAAGAACCTGGAGGTGCTTGCGGAGGCATTGCTCGAATGCTCGCGGCGGGGGTTGTCGGGCCTGGAAGTCCAGGTCACTGTCGATGGCACCGAGAATCGGTATGCGCGCTGGTTGCACGCACGCTACGCGCAAGTCGAGGGGCTGAGGTTTATCGGGCGCCTATCCCGGGCAGAACTGTTCTCACGCTATGAAGAGGTCGACGCGATGGTCTTCCCTTCGAAGCTGGAAACCTGGGGGTTGCCGTTGACGGAGTTCAAGGCTTTTGGCAAACCAATCCTCGCTGCCGACCTGCCCTACGCGCATGAAACGATCGGCGTATACGATCGATGTGCCTATTTCGCCGCAAACGACCACCGAGCGCTCGCCGACCTGATGGGCGATCTCCGTGATGGCCGATTGCGCTACGCTAGACCGTCGACGCCGCCCGCTGACAGGTATCACGTGACCGGATGGGAAGGGCTGTTCGGCGTCCTGCTAGATGGCGTCGATTCGTGATTCATGCGGAACCGCAATCGTGATCTATCCAGGTAAGCGCAGCGTCGGCGCGAACTACGTGACGCTTAAACGAAATAGGCTAGAAGATGTCTGATCCCGCATTCGGCGCAGGGCGTTCGGAAGAACCAGTGTTCGACTTCCTCGGCTTCCTGATGCGGCGGTGGCCGCCCTTGTTCGGATCAGCGATCGCGGGGGCTGCACTCGCCGTCGCGATGTCATACCTGCTCACGCCGGAATACGAAGTCAAGGCGGCGGTGCGCATCGCCAGTGTCGCCGGCAGCGGACCGGTCGAGGCGCCCGCCCGAGTCCTGGAGCGCGCCCGCTCGGGGGCATTCAAGGAAGCAGTCGCGATAGCGGCCGGCCTGAAGACGCTAGATGTTGGTGGCGATGGACGTCTCTTCACAGAAAGCCTTCGCGCTCAAGTCGTCGAGCGGGCGGATCTGCTCGATGTCGAGTTCCGGGTCGTCAGAGCCGACGACGGAGCCCGGCTCGGCAACGCTCTGGTGGCGCGACTGCAGGCGATCCATGGCCCCATCGGAAAACCGAGCATCGACCGTCTACATGATCGCGTCACCGATGTGACGGCACAACTCGCAAGAGCCGAGGCGGCGTTGGATCGCATCGAGCAAGACGTGTCGAACTTGGACACCCGAAACCAGCCGAGGGTCGGATTTGCCGAGCGGATCGTTCTTGCCGACGTAATGCTGAAGCGCGAAGAGGACATCCGCACGCTTCGGGAACAACAACGGGTACTGCGCGAACAGCTGTCGCCGGAACGAACATATCCGACGTCGATGCTTGGGGAACCATCGGTATCCAGGGAGCCCGTAAGCCCCAAGAGGCCGATGTTCGCCGTCGCAGGCGCGCTTCTCGGGTTCCTGCTCGCGATGGCGGCAACACTCCGATTCGCCCGATGACTACAGTGCAATAGCTCCAGCGGGTGCCGCCTACACGGCAACCCAGCGCTACCACCCATCCGCGTGCAGTAGGCCTGAGGTCACTCTGGATAGCCGATGCGCTGGATATAGAACGAGCCTGGCTCGCGCTCTGGGGTCAGGTATGGACAGTGTTTGCGCAGCTGCTCAGGGTAAGCGTGGTGGAGGTAATTCAGCGCGCCCAGGATCTTCCAGTCACGGTTCCCGGTAAGGAAAGCCTCCAACACGTACTGCTCGTTCCACAGTTTCACCTGGTCTACTACCCACTCGTGGAGGTAGTCCCGCGGCGAAAACACATCGTGCACGTGAACGATGACCCCTGGACGCAATGTCGGCAACAACTCCAGATACTCGAACAGCACGTCGCCTTGCGGACGGATTACATGGGATGAGTCGATGAACAGGAGGTCGTTCGGTCCGAGTTCGGCAAAAACTGCCAAATCGACCTCCTCGACGCGTTGCCGAATGACGTCGACGCCGGTCTTCTCCAGCCATGGCATCTCGTACGGCTCGATGCAGACATGGTGGCATCGATATGCGGGATCCTCGTCGCGATTTCGTCGCACTGCGTTCATGGCCATCAAGGTCGAGTTCCCGCTTCCGACCTCGACAATGCGCGCCGGCTTCTTGAGCCGGATCATGCTGTACAGGTACTCCGCGTCCCCGCTTTCGAATGCCCCGTTCGCGAGATGGAATTCAAGCTCCCCTGTCTTCGTGATCGGCAGTCCTCGCAACTCTTCGGCATAGGCGAACGAGTCAAGGATTCGCAATTGTTCCTCGTCATTCCAGTCGATTCCGGGCAGCCGACGAGGTTCGCTAAGCGGCTTCGTCAGGGCGCGATGATCGATAAGGGGTTCGTAGTAGTGATTCCTGTCAACGTCGGTTGAATCCTGACCCACTTTGATCGGGAAACGTCGGAGTAAATCTGACCCACCCGAGGGTTCCTTGGTTCAGTGCTTCGATGCCTTGCCGCGCGGGGCATGCCCCGCGCGGCGCTTGTCTCTGAGCCGCCAGCTCTCGCCGATGATCTGCACGATGTGCGCGTGATGTAGCAGCCGATCGAGCATGGCTGCCACGAGCACCTGGTCGTCGGCGAACGCGCCCGCCCACTGCGTGAACGGCAGGTTGCTCGTGAGGATCATGCTGCCGTGCTCGTAGCGCTTGGCCACCACGTTAAAGAACAGGTTGGCCTCCTCGCGTCCGAAGGGCAGGAAGCCGATCTCGTCGACCACCAGGAGCTTGGGGCCGATCACCGCGCGGTTGAAGTACTCGGTGAGCCGCCCCTGGCTGCGCGCGGTCGCCAGTTGCAGCATGAGGTCCGCGGCGGTGATGAAGCGCACCTTGATCCCGGCCATCACCGCCCGGTAGGCGAGCGCGATGGCGAGGTGGCTCTTGCCCACGCCCGAGGGCCCCAGCAGCACGACGTTCTCGGCGCGCTGGATGAAGCCCAGGGCGGCGAGCTCCTGGATCTGCGCTCGCGGCGCCCCGGAGGCGAAGCCGAAGTCGTACTGCTCGAGCGTCTTGATGGCCGGCAGCGTGGCGAGCTTGAGCATCGTCTGGCGGCGGCGCTCCAGGCGCGCGTCGTACTCGGCGGCGAGCACCCGCTCGAGGAAGTCCGCGAAGCTCGCTTCGGTTTCGGCGGCCTGCTGTGCGATTGCCGGCCACTCCGAGGCCACCCGGGCGAACTTCATCTGCTCGCACAGCTCGGCGATCCGTTCGTGCTGCAGGTTCATTCCCGCACCTCCAGCAGCGAGTCGTACACCGAGAGCGGATGCTGCAGGCTCTCGAGCGGAAGCGGACGTCGGGGCGGTCCCGGAAGCGGCGCGTTCGGTTCGGTCTGCCTGGGCAGCGGCATGAGTGCCGAGCGTTCGATCGCCAGGCGCCGATCCGGACGCTCGCCCGTCGTGCCGTGGATGCGCGCGTTGGCGACCTCGGCAAGCCAGCGGCCGATATGCGCGTTGGCTGCCTGCGCGTCCAGCCGCAGCCCCGACGCCTTGAGCGTCGCCGCCAGCGGCACCAGGAAGCTGCCCTTCAGGTAGCCGTTGAATCGCTCGACCTTGCCCTTGGTCTTTGCCCGGTACGGCCGGCACAACCGAAGCGTGAACCCGTACTCGTCGGCCAGCCCCAGCAGCGCCTTGTTCCAGCGGTGCAGCCCCTCGCCGTACGCGTCGCGGTCGATCACCACTGACTTGGCGTTGTCGAACAGCACGTGCTGTGGCACGCCACCGAACTCGACCATCGCGGCGCGCAGGCACGCGATCAGCGTCTCGGTGTCCTCGCGCGTCGTGAACCGCACCCAGCTCGCACGGCTGTAGCCCAGCGTCGCCACGAACGCCAGCAGCGGTTCGCGGCCGCGCCGGATCACCGTGAAGTCCACCTGCATCTGCTCGCCGGGCGCGGTCTCGAAGCGCACGACTGGCTCGGCCGGCGTCGCCTTCAGCGGCGCGATGAACGTCTTGAGCTGCGTCAGACCGCCCTCGTAGCCGCGCTCCCGGATCTCGCGCAGCAGCACCACCGCCGGAATCCACTTCGGGCGTGCCGCTTCGATCCTTGCCCGCACGTACGCCTTGAACGCATCGAGCTTGGTCGGGCGTGGCGCCCGCGGACCATAGCGGCTCGCGTCGGCGTCACGCAGGTAACGCTTGACCGTGTTGCGCGAGCAACCCATCCGCCGCGCGATCTCCCGAACCCCCATCCCCTGACGGGCCAGCACTCGTATCTCCACCGCCTGCTCCTGGGTCAACATCGCTCGCGGCCCAAATACCGCGATCCTCCCCCAGGTGGGTCAGATTTACTCCGACGAGGTGGGTCAGTCTTACATCGGCGCTAACAGATTCCGGACTGGGAAGACACCGACAGCCAACAGCGCTCTTCGGCTTAGCGGCAGGCGCTGGACCCCGACTCGTCTGATAGCCTTCATCAGCAGCGCGGCCGGAAGCACCACTGGTGCAAGGATCGCATCAAGCAAGGTCCCGATTACCCTGATCACGGCGTGCATGTCTCCGATCCGCGGTACGACCGGCCTCGATCAGGCCCAAATCGCTTCTCCCAGCAAATAATTATCGCATCCCCCGGGGGCTGCGAGCCTGCTCAACGTGCTCCGTGGTCGCCAAGGCCCTGATGTCTGCGAGAGCTCGCTAGTGGACCATGCACGATCGGGCGACGCACCCGGTTGAAGCCTCCGAGCATTGCCCACCGACAGTATTCTGAGGCACTCAAAGGGGTTGGCATCCCTGTGTTACCTTTTTGGCGGATGCCTTGTGCCGCTGTGCTGACCGACGCAACGGTGAGGCGCTTTCCAACCGCTTGGGGAGTCGACGTGAATCCTGGCGCACTGCCGGCGGCACGCGTCACTGAGTGTGTGGCGCTTCCGGAGCGATTCGGAGACGTCCGTGCGCTGTCCGAACGATTGACCACGCCCCTGTCGCCCGAAGACCAGTGCGTCCAGTCCATGCCCGACGCCAGCCCGGTCAAATGGCACCTGGCGCACACCACCTGGTTCTTCGAGACCGTCGTCCTGCGCGAACATGTCCCCGGCTATCGCCCCTTCGACGAGCGCTACGCCCACCTGTTCAACTCCTACTACGAAGCGCTCGGCCCGCGCCATCCGCGGCCGCAGCGCGGCATGCTCACCCGTCCGTCGCTGGACGATGTGCACCGCTACCGGGCCCATGTCGATGCAGCGATGACGGCCATCCTCGATCGCGGGGAGCCGGCCGTCGATCCGCTGGCCTGGTCGCTGGTAGAGTTGGGCCTGCACCACGAGCAGCAGCACCAGGAACTGATGCTCACCGACGTCAAGCACCTGCTGTCGCTGAACCCGCTGCAGCCGGCCTACGCGATGTCGGCTCCGGCAACTTCCGGGGCGACGCGATCGAACCCGCCCGCCCTGCGCTGGCTCGACTTCCCCGGCGGCATCACCGCGATCGGCCACGAAGGCCCAGGCTTCGCGTTCGACAACGAGACCCCGCGCCACGAAGTGCTGCTGCGCCCATTCCGTCTCGCGAACCGCCCGGTGACCTGCGGCGAGTACCTGGACTTCATCCGCGACGGCGGCTATCGCCACCCCGAGCTCTGGCTCAGCGACGGCTGGGCCGCGGTGCAGACGGGCGGCTGGCAAGCGCCGCTGTACTGGAGCGAGCTCGACGCCGAACGCCCGACCGTGTTCACGCTGATGGGTCCGCGCCCGCTCGACCCGTCCGAACCAGTCTGCCACCTGAGCCTCTACGAGGCCGCTGCCTACGCCCAATGGGCTGGCGCCCGGCTGCCGACCGAGTTCGAATGGGAAGCGGCCGCCGCGTCGCAGGCGCTGCCCGCGCACCGCTACGATCCGGCACATCCGCACCCGGTCGCGGCCGCCGCCGGCGACGGGCTGCTGCAGATGCTCGGCGAGGTCTGGGAGTGGACCCGCTCGTCGTACGACCCCTATCCCGGCTTCCGGCCGCTGGCCGGCGCGGTCGGCGAATACAACGGCAAGTTCATGATCGGGCAGGTGGTGCTGCGCGGCGGCAGTTGCGCCACGCCGCCGGGACACCTGCGCGCGACCTACCGCAACTTCTTCCCGCCGGCGGCACGCTGGCAGTTCTCCGGGCTGCGCCTGGCGAGGGACGCATGAGAAGCGGCCCATCCGATCGCAGCGCGTCCGGTATCGGCGCGGCGACGGAACGCGACCGCCCGCAGCGACACGCGCATGTCGCGCGCGGCGCTCACGCGCCGCTGCCGCAAGACGCACAGCGCTCCCAATTCGCGACCGAACTCCTCGCCGGCCTCGCGCGCCGCCCGCGCAGCGTCTCTCCGAAATTCTTCTACGACGCCACCGGCTCGGCGCTATTCGATCGCATCTGCGAGTTGCCCGAGTACTACCCGACGCGCACCGAGATCTCCCTGCTCGCCGAGCGCGCCGGCGAGATCGCGGACTGCATCGGGCCGGACACCGACATCGTCGAGTTCGGCGCCGGCTCGAGCCGCAAGATCGGGCTGTTGCTGGCCGCACTGCAGCGTCCGCGCCGCTTCGTCCCGGTCGACATCTCCGGCGACTACCTTCAGGCGGCAGCGCGCCGGCTGCGCGACGACTGGCCCGGCCTCGACGTGCATCCGCTGGTGGCCGACTTCACCCGCGCGTTCGCGCTGCCGCCGCCGATCCCGCTTGACGGCCGCGGCCATGCACGGCGCATCGGCTTCTTCCCCGGCTCGTCGATCGGCAACTTCGCGCCGGCCGAGGCGCTGCGCTTCCTGCGCCGCGCGGCACGCCTGCTGCGCGGCGGCGGCCTGCTGGTCGGCGTCGACCTGGTGAAGGATCCGGCCGTGCTGCACGCCGCCTACAACGACTCGCAGGGCGTCACCGCCGCGTTCAACCGCAACCTGCTCGAACGCGCGAACCGCGAGCTGGGTACCGATTTCGACCCGGGGCGCTTCGCGCACTACGCGTTCTACGAACCGGTGCGCCAGCGCATCGAGATGCACCTGCTGAGCCTGGCGCGGCAGCAGGTCTCGCTATGTGGACGGCGTTTCGAGTTCGCGGCCGGCGAGACGCTGCACACCGAGAACTCGTACAAGTTCACGGTCGACGGCTTCCGGGCCCTGGCAATACGTGCCGGGTTCGCGCCGGGGCCGGTCTGGCTCGACCGCGACGGGCTGTTCAGCGTGCACTGGCTGCAGGCGCCGGGCGCGCCCTCGTGAGGCCGCACCCGCCCTGCTACTGGTCCGCGAAAGCGCGCTCGACGACGAAATCACCCGGCGTCGACGTGTTGCCCTCGTGGAAGCCGCGCGACTCGAGCATCCGCTTCAGGTCGCGCAGCATCGCCGGGCTGCCGCACAGCATCACCCGATCGACGGCCGGATCGAGCCCGGGCACGCCGAGGTCCTCGAACAGCTTGCCGCTGTCCATCAGCTCGGTGATGCGGCCCATGTTGACGAACTCCTCGCGCGTCACCGTCGGGTAGTAGCGCAGCTTGCTCGTCACCAGGTCGCCGAGGAACTCGTGCGAAGGCAGGTGCTCGACCAGGTAGTCGTGGTAGGCCAGCTCGTCGACCTCGCGCACGCTGTGCACCAGGACGACCTGCTCGAAGCGCTCGTAGGTCTCGGGGTCGCGCACCACGCTCATGAACGGCGCCAGCCCGGTGCCGGTCGCGAGCAGGTAGAGCCGCCTGCCCGGGCGCAGGTAGTCGATCAGCAGCGTGCCGGTGGGCTTGCGTCCGACGATGATCCTGTCGCCGGGCCGGATGTGCTGCAGCTTCGAGGTCAGCGGCCCGCCGGGCACCTTGATGCTGAGGAACTCGAGGTGATCCTCGTAGTTCGGGCTCACGATGCTGTAGGCGCGCATCAGCTTCCTGCCGCCGTCCTCCAGGCCGATCATCGTGAAGTGGCCGTTGCTGAAGCGCAGCGACCGGTCGCGGGTGGTGGTGAAGCTGAACAGGCGGTCGGTCCAGTGGTGCACACTGAGCACCTGCTCTTCGTGGAACGCGCTCATGAGCCGATGGATTCGTGTGGCAAGTCAGGCATTTTAATGCACTGCCCGCTACACCCAGGGGTATTCGCCCGAGCCCCGGAATGGTCGTTCCCGAGGCGGCCGCGCCCGCCTAGCGCAATTGCTGCGCCAGCGTCTCCACGATCCGCTCGGCCGCCCGCCCGTCCCAGAACTGCGGCCGCCGCCCGGTCTTTCCCCGCCCGGCCAGCACCGCGTCGGCCGCCGCGACGATCCTTGCCGGATCGACCCCGACGATGGTGTTCGTGCCCTCGTCCACGGTGACCGGCCGCTCGGTGTTCTCGCGCAGCGTCACGCAGGGGATGCCGAGCGCGGTGGTTTCCTCCTGCAGTCCGCCACTGTCGGTCAGGATCAGGCTGGCGTCCTTCCACAGGTTCAGGAAGTCCATGTACGACAGCGGCTTCGTGAGGATCACGCTGGCGCCGAGGTCGAGGCGGAACTTCTCGAGGTTGCCGCGGGTGCGCGGATGCACCGGGAAGACCAGCGGCAGCTTCGCCGCGATCTCGCGCAGCGCGCCGGCGATGCCGGCCAGCGTCTCGCGATGGTCGACGTTCGACGGCCGGTGCATGGTGACCACGCCGTAGCGCCCCAGTCGCTTCTTCAGCGCCTCGCTCTCGAAGCCGCCGCGGTCGGCGTGCTCGAGCCGGTCGCGCTGGTAGAACAGGTTGTCGACCATCACGTGGCCGACGAAGAACACCTGGTCCTCGCGCTTGCCTTCGCGCAGCAGGTTCGCCTGGCCCGCCGGCTCGGTGACGAAGAACCAGTCGCTGATCGAGTCGGTGACCAGCCGGTTGATCTCCTCGGGCATCCGCAGGTCGCCGCTGCGCAGCCCCGCCTCGACGTGCGCGACCGGGATGTGCAGCTTCTTGGCGACGATCGAGCAGGCCAGCGTGGAATTCACGTCGCCGACCACCAGCACGCAATCGGGGCGTTGCCGCTGGCAGATCTCCTCGAACGCGACCATGATCTTCGCGGTCTGCGTGGCGTGGCTGCCGCCGCCGGCTTCGAGGTGGAAATCGGGCTTCGGGATGCCCAGCTCCTCGAAGAACACGTCGCTCATCTCGCGGTCATAGTGCTGGCCGGTGTGGACGATCCGGTAGTCGAACGCGTCGCGCCGCGCGTCGAGCGCGCGCACGATCGGCGCGATCTTCATGAAGTTCGGACGCGCGCCGGCGACGAGGTAGAGGGTCTTCTTCATCCGGCCGATTCTACGGTTGGGGCGGGGGGCGCGCCGCCGAGTAATTCACGGGCGGCCGAGCACCGCCGCGACCTGCCCGAGCACCCGGCCACGCAGGGCGACAGGAATCCTGCCGAGGCGCGAGGCGTGCGCCGCCTCGATCGTGGCGATCTTCGCGGTGCGGATGACCGATGGTGCGGGCAGGCCCGCCGCTGCCGGGTTGGCGATGGCAAGGTCGCCGGGCCAGCCACGGTTCTCGGCACTGGTGATCATCAGCACCCAGAGCAGCCCGTGGGCATCCTCGAGCGACGGCGTCGAGACCACGAGCGCCGGCCTCGATTGCCGCGTCGAGCGATCGGTGTACGGAAACGGAACCTTGACGACGTCGCCTTGGCTAAAGGCCGCCATAGGCCTTCCGGTCGGCCTCCGAGCGCCATTCGTCGAACGTGCCGAATGGATCGTCCACCGCGCTCTCGCGAGGCACTTTGGTCACGATCACCCGCTGGTCCACGATCTCGTAGAGCAATTCGTCGCCCTCCTCCAGGCGCAGTGCTGCGCGCACCGGCTGCGGGATGGTGGTCTGGGCCTTGCTGGTGAGTTTGCTGGTGATCACGACTGGCTCGTCAGCTGATCGGGGAATCATGGCATGGGGGGCCGCGGGATTGTAAGGAATATCCTTCCCGCCCGCAACGCCCTACGGGCGCGCCTCTTTGCACGTTTGCAGATTTGCGGAATTTCTGCTAATGTGCCTGCCATGCGAACTCCCGTCACCATGACCAGCCGCGGCGTCATCACCCTGCCTGCCCGCCTCAGGCGGGCGCTGGGCCTCAAGCCGGACGACATCCTCATCGCCGAAACGACGCCCGAGGGCCTGTTGCTGCGGCCCGCGATCACGCTGCCGGTGGAGCTGTACAGCGAAGAGCGCGAACACGAGTTCGACGAGGGCGAAGCCGAACTGGCCGCAGCCATGCGGGGGCACGAGCGGCCGAACCCCGGCGGCGTCTCCCCCGCAGCGCCGCGCAAGCGCCGGCGCTGAACGTCCCCCGCGTGCAGCCGGGATGAGGATCTTTCTCGATGCCAACGTCCTGTTCTCCGCTGCGAAGTCCGCAGGCGCGGTGCGGGTGCTGGTCGAGTCGCTGCAAGCGGCCGGACACACCCTGTGCGCGGACGACTACGTCGTGGCCGAGGCCCGCCGCAACCTCGAAGCGAAGGGCCCCGGGGCCCTGCAGGCGTTCGATGCCTTGCTCGCCGGGATCGAGATCGCGAGATTGCGGCGTGAAGAACCCGATCCACAAGTCGCTGCGCTGCTGCCCGACAAGGACAGGCCCGTGCTCGCCGCGGCAATCCGGCTCGGTTGCCAGGCGCTGATGACGGGCGACCGGACCCACTTCGGGCGGCTATACGGGCAGAGCGTCCGCGGCGTCACGATCCACTCGCCACGCTCGCTCTACGAGGCGCTGTTCGCATGAGCCGCGAAACCTGGGCCATCGGCGACCTGCAGGGCTGCCTCGACAGCCTGCTGCGCCTGCTGCCGCAACTGCCCGCCGACGCGCGCCTGTGGATGCCCGGCGACATCGTCAACCGCGGGCCGCGCTCGGCCGACAGCCTGCGCTGGGCCATGTCGCAGGGCGAGCGGCTGGTCACGGTGCTGGGCAACCACGACCTGCACCTGCTGGCGGTGGCGGCCGGCATCCGCCGCGCGCACCGCACCGACACGCTCGACGACATCCTCGGGGCGCCCGATCGCGACGCGCTGATCGACTGGGTGCGCTCGCGCCCGCTCGCGCACTTCGAGCACGGGTGGCTGATGGTGCACGCCGGCGTGCTGCCGCAGTGGTCGGTCGAGCGCACGCTGGAACTGGCTGCCGAAGTGCAGCGGGTGCTGTCGGGCCCCGACTGGATCGGGTTCCTGCGCGAGATGTACGGCAACGAGCCGGCGGCCTGGTCGGACTCGCTGCGCGGCAACGACCGGCTCAGGGTGATCGTCAACGCGCTCACGCGAATCCGCTTCTGCACGCCCGACGGCCGGATGGACTTCGCCGCGAAGGAAGGCGTCGATCACGCGCCCGACGGCTACCTGCCCTGGTTCGAGGTGCCGGCGCGCGCGAGCCGCGGCACTCCGATCGTGTTCGGCCACTGGGCCGCGCTCGGGTTCATGGACCGGCCCGACCTGCTGGCGATCGACACGGGCTGCGTCTGGGGACGCGAACTGACCGCGGTGCGCCTGTCCGATCGCACCCGACGCTCGGCGTCGTGCGCGCCCGGCGACGCTCAGCCCGGGCGTCCGATCGAGTCGTAGCGGAAACCTGCCTCGCGCACCCACTTCGGGTCGTAGAGATTGCGCCCGTCGATCAGCACCGGCTGGCGCATCGTCGCGCGCAGGCGCGCGAAGTCGGGACTGCGGAACTCGCGCCACTCGGTGACGACGAACAGCACGTCGGCGCCTTCGGCGGCCTGGTACGGATCATCGACCGTCGCGAAGCCCTGCCGGCCGGCAAAGGCCGCGCGCATGTTCGCCGCGGCCTCCGGGTCGTAGCCGACGACGCTCGCGCCGGCCTCGAGCAGGCTGCCGATCAGCTCCAGGCTCGGCGCCTCGCGAATGTCGTCGGTGTCGGGTTTGAACGCGAGGCCCCACAGCGCGGCGCGAAGGCCGCCGAGCTTGCCGTCGAACGCGTTCATCGCCTTCGTGAACAGCACCCTCTTCTGCCGTTCGTTCGCGTCGAACGCGGCCTGCACGATCGAGAGCGGCGAGCGCTGCTCCTGGCTGGTGCGCAGCAGCGCCCGCAGGTCCTTCGGGAAACACGAACCGCCGAAGCCTGCGCCCGGATAGAGGAAGCTCGGGCCGATCCGCGGGTCGCTGCCGATGCCGCGGCGCACGTCCTCGATGTCGGCACCCAGCCGCTCGGCGAGCGCCGCCATCTCGTTCATGAACGAGATGCGCACCGCCAGCATCGTGTTCGCCGCGTACTTGGTGAGCTCGGCCGAGCGCACGTCCATCACGATCAGCTTCTCGTGGTTGCGCGAGAACGGCGCATAGAGCGCGCGCATCGCCTCGGTCGCCCACGCGTCGCGGCTGCCGATCACGACGCGGTCCGGGCGCATGAAGTCGCCGATCGCCGCGCCCTCCTTCAGGAACTCGGGGTTCGACACCACCGAGAACTCGTGCGCGACACCGCGCCGCGCGAGCTCCGCGGCGATCGTCTCGCGCACCTTGTCGGCCGTGCCCACCGGCACGGTGCTCTTGTCGACCACCACGCAGCGGGCCGACATCAGCGAGCCGATCGTTCGCGCTACCGCGAGCACGTGCGACAGGTCGGCCGAGCCGTCCTCGCTGGGCGGCGTGCCGACCGCGATGAAGACGACCTCGGCGTCGGCCAGCGCGGCGGCCGGGTCGGTGGTGAAGCGGATCCGCTTCTGCGCGAGGCCGCGCTCGAGCAGCGGCGCGAGCCCCGGCTCGTGGATCGGCACTTCGCCGCGAGTCAGGCGCGCAACGCGGTCGGCGTCGACGTCGACGCAGGCCACGTGGTTGCCCATCTCGGCGAAGCAGGCGGCGGTGACCAACCCCACGTAGCCGGCTCCGAACACTGCGAGTCGCATCGTTCGTCCCTGTGTCAGTGAATGCGGTGATAGTCGCGGAACCAGCCGACGAAGGCGCGCAGCCCTTCGTCCAGCGGAACCCGCGGCGTGAAGCCGGTCAGCCGGACGAGCTTGTCGGTCGCGGAGAACGTGCGCTCGACGTCGCCCGGCTGCATGCCCATCTCGTTGCGCAGCGCGCGCCGGCCGGTGATCGATTCGAGCGCGGCGATCAGCTCGTTCACGCTGACGGGGTCACTGCGTCCCAGGTTCACCACTTCGAACGGCGCCCAGCTGGTGTCGGGGCCGTCCGCGTTCCAGTCGGCGGGATCGGCCGAGCCGCGCGCCGGGGGCGGCGCGTCGAGCAGCCGGACCGTGGCCTCGACCGTGTCGTCGATGTAGGTGAAGTCGCGCGACAGCACGCCGCCGCCATAGACGTCGATCGGCCGGCCATGCAGCAGCGCGTCGGTGAATTTCCAGATCGCCATGTCGGGCCGGCCCCAGGGCCCGTAGACGGTGAAGTAGCGCAGCCCCGTGACCGGCAGCCCGAACAGATGCGCATAGCTGTGCGCCATCAGCTCGTTCGCGCGCTTGGTGGCCGCGTACAGGCTCACCGGATGGTCGACCGGATCGCGCTCGGAGAACGGCAGCTTGCGGTTGGCACCGTAGACGCTGGAGCTGCTCGCGAACACGAGGTGCTGCACCCGCAGCCGCCGACACGCCTCGAGGACGACGGTCATGCCGGCCAGGTTGCTGTCCGAGTACGCCATCGGGTTCGCGAGCGCGTAGCGAACGCCGGCCTGCGCGGCCAGGTGCACCACCTGCCGCGGGGCGTGGCGATCGAACAGCGCGGCCATGGCGACGCGATCGGACACGTCGGCCTGGTGGAACGCGAAGCCTCCGACGGCTTCGAGCGTGGCCAGCCGCGCGCGCTTGAGCCGCGGATCGTAGTAGTCGTTCAGGTTGTCGATGCCGACGACTGCCCGGCCGTCGGCGAGCAGGCGCCGGCAAAGGTGCATGCCGATGAAGCCGGCAGCGCCGGTGACGATGACGGGGGAACTCATCGACGGCATTATCCTCCGGACCCGGGCCGGCGCGCCCGACGGACCGCCTCGGGGACCGCCTCGTCCAGCGGCAGGCCGAGCCTCGCGCCGATCGCACGACGCGACTGTTCCGCGATCCGCTGTCTGGTTTCGCCCTCGGCCGGCGGCAGCGGGTGCACCTCGGCCACGATCGACGACGCAGTCAGGACCCGGTACAGCGACGTGACGAACGCCATGCTGCCGATGAAGACCGCCGCGTCGGTTGGCCGGTGCTCGCCGTCCAGGTAGCGCAACCCCACCGGAACCACCGGCGCGCGCGCGTGCAGCGCGGCCTCGACCAGGTTGCCGTGGAACGGCAGCAGGCGCGTGCCATCACTGGTCGTTCCCTCGGCGAACACGGCAACCCGCCGTCCCTCGCCCAGCGCCTGCGCGATGCGCCGGTTCATCCGGTGCACGGCGTGGCGCTTGCCGCGCTCGATGAACAGCGTGCCGACCCGCGACACCAGCGTGCCGAGCAGCGGCCAGCGGGCAATCTCGGCCTTGGCCACGAAGTGCGCCGGCGCGATCGCCAGCACCAGGAACACGTCGAGCCACGAGACGTGGTTGGCCAGCAGCATGTGGCCGCCGCGCCGCGCCGCCAGCGACTCGGCGCCTTCGGCAGGATGCTCGCGAAGGCGCACCCCGCAGGCGCCGAGCAACAGCCGCGACCAGCGCGCCACGACGCGTTCGCGGGTGTCGCGGCCCAGCGCGGGAAACACGACGACGACGGTGAACAGCCCGGCCGCGAGCAGTGAAGCGAGCAACGGAGCCCGGCCCGCCAGCCGCAGCCAGCCCATCGGCGAAGCCATCGTGATCCGGACAGGCCGCGCGCGATCAGCGCGCCTCAGCGTTCGAAGGCGACGCGCCCGTCGACCACGGTGAAGCGCGCGCGACCGCTCAGTTCCATCCCGAGGTACGGCGTGTGCCTTCCCTGGCTCACCAGCGCCTCGGGCGCGACGGTCCAGTGCTCCTCCGGATCGAAGACGCAGAGATCGGCGGGCGCGCCGACCTCGATGCGGCCGCCGGCGGCCGACGGCCCGAGCACCGCGATCGAGCCGACCGTGAGCTTCTCCAGCGCGGCCAGCAGGCTGGTGCGGGTCTCGCGGGCCCACTTCAGGGTCAGCGGCAGCAGCAACTCCAGTCCCGTCACGCCCGGTTCGGCCTCGGCGAACGGCAGTTGCTTGGCATCGTCGTCCACCGGCGTGTGGTCCGAGCAGATCGCGTCGATCGTGCCGTCGGCCAGCGCCGCGCGGATCGCGTCGCGGTCGCGCTGCGACCGGAACGGGGGATCGACCCGATACTGGCTGTCGAAGAAGCCGATGTCGACGTCGATCAGGTGCAGGTGGTGCACGGCGACGTCGGCGCTCACCGGCAGCCCCTCGGCCTTGGCGTTGCGCACGAGCTCGAGGCCCGCCGCCGAAGACAGTCGACACAGGTGGACGCGACAGCCGGTGTCGCGCACCAGGTCGAGGATCGTGTGCAGCGCGATCGTCTCGGCGCACACCGGGATGCCGGCCAGCCC
>CALMSQ010000503.1:0-3999 GCA_937872345.1 uncultured Burkholderiales bacterium
GTCTCGATCTCGCGCTGCCGCTCGAAGGCCGAGATCGTGATCACGCTGCCGAAGTCGAGCAGCAGCGCGTCGAACAGGCGCTCTCCTACCCGATGGGCGCGCGCTTCGGGGGCGTTCATGTCATCCTGGCTCCATAACGCAGTGCGTAGCGCACCGGGTCCCATTGCGGCGGATCGGTCGGGCCGGCACCGGCGGCGGTCACCGGCCGCGCCTGCACCAGCACGATCGTGTCGCCCTCGCGGCGGCCGCGCTGCAGCACCCATTCGATGTCGACCGGGTAGCCGTAGTGGGCCTCGACCGCGACGGCGCTGCGCGCGATCGCCGCGATCTCGTCGTCGTCGAGCACGCGCGCGGTGGCGAACGCGGGCGGCATCGGACGCTCGACGACCGCGCCGCGCCGATAGTCCATCACCGAGATCACCGTCTTGTCGGCGATCCGGTAATCGAGCAATTCGAAGCCGTCCTTGTCGAGCTCGGCGTGATCCGGCACGACCAGCCCGCCGACCACAGCCTCGCCGTATCCCCAGGAACCCTCGACCACCACTCGGTCGCGCCGTCCGGTGAGCGGATGCACCGAGAACGCGACGCCGGCGGCACGTGCGCGCACCAGCTCGAGCACCCCCACGGCCATCGGCATCGCTGCAGCGCCGAGCCCGGACTGCCTGCGGTAGCCGATCGCCCTCGCGGAGAACAGGCTCGACCAGGCGCGCCTGATGCTGTCGTCGACCGCGTCGAGCCCCGAGACACCAAGGAAGGTTTCGTACTGGCCGGCGAAACTGTGGTCGGCCGCATCCTCGCCGACCGCCGAACTGCGAACCGCCACCGGCTTGTCGACCTCGCGCACCTCGAAGCACAACGCGTCGTAGGCGCGCTCGAAACACGCGCGCATCGCCTCGGGCAACGGCTGCGCGGCGAAGCGCCCGCGGATGCGCGACGAGGCGGCTTCGAGTCGGTCGAGGTCGTTGCCGTCGCCGATCGAGGCCAGTTCGGCGATGATCGCGGTCTCGGGCCGCGTTTCGGGCACGAAATGCAGATACGCCTCGACCGTCACCGCGTATCCAGTGGGCACCTGGAAGCCCGCCCGCCGCAGTTCAGCAAGCCGCGCCAGCTTCGGGCCGACGACTTCGGCGTTCGCGGCGGCCGGCTCGGCCATCGCGACCACCCACGGGCTGGCGGCGGCGCCTGTCACCGCTCAGGCCGCCCTCAGCACGGTGACCGTGCCTGCGCTGCCGTCGACGTCGACCAGGTCTCCGTCGGCGATCACGCGCGTGGCCACCGCGGTGCCGACGACGCAGGGCACGCGGTATTCGCGGCTGATGATCGACGCGTGCGCCAGCGTGCCGCCCTGGTCGCACACGCAGGCGGCGATCTTGGTGAAGGCCGGCGTCCAGCTCGGCGAGGTGCCTTCGCAGACCAGCACCTCGCCGGCCTGCACGCGGTGCAGGTCCTGCGGCCCGTGCAGCACGCGCGCGCGTCCGCTCGCGCGGCCGGGCGCCGCGCCGAGCCCGCGCAGCCGTTCGCCGGGCGCCGCGCCGACGCGCACCGCCGAGAGAAACTCGTCGGTCACGCCGTCGATCTCGATCAGGATCGGATCGCTGATCGACTCGGGCGCGGCGCCCAGGTACTTCGGCATCGTCTTGCGGCATTCGCGCCAGGACGCGTGATACGCGCGCCGCGCGTCGATCAGCGCGTCGAACGAAGCGATCGGCTCGCCGCGGGCGACCCGCAGCAACTCGGGATAGAAGAGGAAGAACACGTCGTCGGCGTTGCGCCCGGCCGTGCGCGCGCCGATCGCGAGCGCCGCGCGACGCAGCGGAATCGTCGCGCGCAGGTCGATGTAGTGGTTGTGGTCTTCGTTCCACCAGACGAAGTTGGCGCGCTCGCAGCTGGCCAGCGCCGCGTCGAACGCCCGGCGCTCGGCCCTGGTGAGCCGCGCACGGGCCGCCGCGATCGCGGCGTCGCGTTCGGCGCGCGCCGCCCCGATGCCCGCGTCGAAATCGTGTCCCTCGCCCCGCTCGAGCAGAAAGGTGCGGATGTTGCCCAGCGGCGTGGTCGGATCCTCGCGCCAGCAGGGCAGCATCGGATCGGCCATTCCGTCGGTACGCCATCCCCACTCGTCGAGGAAGGCACCGAAGCGCGCGAGCCAGCGTGCGCCCTCGGCGCCCGCCGCCGCCAGCGCCGCGGCGACCGACTCCGGCGGGTTCTCGACGAACGCGGCGGCGAGCGGCGTGCCGCGCAGCTCGCGCGCGAAACCCCACAGCGCGCGGTCGCAGCGCGTCATCGGCGTCTCGTAGCCCTGCAGGAAGCGCGGCACCTCGGCGCGCGCGATCCCGAGTTCGTCGCACAGCCCGTAGAAGCCCGCCTGGTTCAGCAGCAGCGGGTACATCAGCTCGAAGTGCACTTCCCAGGCGCGGCGCTGGAAGGCGCGCGCCCGCTCGAGGTAGCCGGCCTGCGCGCCGGGCCCATCGGCGCGCGGGTCATGGCGCTCGAGAGTCCGCGCGTCCGCTTCGAGCTCGCCGGCGATGCGCCCCCACAGTTCGGGAAAGCGCTCGAGGAAGCCCGGAAGCACGGCGCCGAGCGCAGCCGCGCGCTCGCGCGCCTCGTCGGACGACGGCTGCTCGATCTCGGTGAAGTAGACGTGCGTGCCGGCGCAGCGCACCGTGAGACCGTTCGACGTGGGCAACGGCACCGCCTGCGCAGCACGCTGCGTCGCCCAGGCGTAGCCGTCGTCGAGCAGGCACATGCCCAGCGGCGTGATGCCGTCCGGAAAGCGGTATTCGAGCAGCCAGAAACGTTCGAGGTCGTCGCGGCGCATCGGCGCGACCCGCTCGAAGCGAACCAATTCGGGACGATGCGCATCGTCGGCGCCCGGATAGCCCGGGTCGTCCACGATTCGCTGCAGCAGGTCGGCGTGCATCGGTCGTCTCGCAGGTGCTCGATCGGCGCCAGTGTGCAGCGCCAGCATATAGTTGTCAATGCAACGAACATTCCGGATCGAATCGTTCGAATGGCGCCCTACGCGGATCGCGTCGCGCCTTCGGCGAACGATCCAATGCGCAGTTTGGCACGTCGAAGAAAACTCCTGAATTGGTTGCAATCACAACAGTTCGCTGCTTATCATACGGGCCAGCGCAACGCATCGACGACGAGCATGCTTCCCGAGTCGGCACCCGCCCCGCATCCGGCAGCGCCCACGGCCGCCTACCCCGCTCCCCGCCTGTACGTCGACGGAGCCTGGCTCGAATCGGCGTCCGCCGGTGCCGCGCCACTCGCCGATCCGGCCACCGGCGAGTCGCTCGGCGAAGTGCCGCTGGCCGGCGACGACGAGGTGCTCGCCGCAGCGACCGCTGCGCAGCGCGCGCAGGCAGACTGGGCCGCGAGCACGCCGCTGGCACGCTTCCAGGTCATCGTCCGAGCTACCGCGCTGCTGCGCGAGCGCGCCGACGCGATCGCCCGGGTGATGACGCTCGAGCAAGGCAAGCCGCTGGCGGAATCGCGACGCGAGGTGCTGCTGTCGGCGGACATCATCGATTTCCTGGCCGAGGAAGGCAAGCGCGCCTACGGGCGCCTCGTGCCGCCGCGCGCGCCGGGCGTGGTCGCGCAGATCGTCGAGCCGGTGCCGGTCGGGCCCGCGGCGCTGTTCACGCCGTGGAACTTTCCGCTGAATCTTCCGGCGCGCAAGGTCGGCGCGGCGCTGGCCGCCGGCTGCACCGCGGTGCTCAAGCCTTCGGAAGAAACGCCCGCCAGCGCGATCGCGCTGGCGCAGGCCTTGCACGACGCCGGGCTGCCCCCGGGCGTGCTGAACCTGGTCTGCGGAGCGCCCGCGCACGTCTCCGAACTGCTGATCGCGGCGCCGCAGATCCGCAAGGTCTCGTTCACCGGCTCGGTGCCGGTGGGCAAGTCGCTCGGCGTGCTCTGCGCGCAGCGCGTCAAGCGCTACACCGCCGAGCTCGGCGGCCACGCGCCGGTGCTGGTGCTGCCGCAGGTCGACGTGCAGCG
>CALMSQ010000504.1:0-3997 GCA_937872345.1 uncultured Burkholderiales bacterium
GTCTCGATCTCGCGCTGCCGCTCGAAGGCCGAGATCGTGATCACGCTGCCGAAGTCGAGCAGCAGCGCGTCGAACAGACGGTCTCCGACCCGATGGACGCGCGCTTCGGGGGCATTCATGTCATCCTGGCTCCGTAGCGCAGTGCGTAACGCACCGGGTCCCATTGCGGCGGATCGGTCGGGTCGGCGCCGGCCGCGGTGACCGGCCGCGCCTGCACCAACACGATCGTGTCGCCTTCGCGGCGCCCGCGCTGCAGCACCCATTCGATGTCGACCGGGTGGCCGTAGTGCGCCTCGACCGCGACGGCGCTGCGCGCGATCGCGGCGATCTCGTCGTCGTCGAGCACGCGTGCGGCTGCGAACGCAGGCGGCATCGGACGCTCGACGACCGCCCCGCGCCGGTAGTCCATCACCGAGATCACCGACTTGTCGGCAACCCGGTAATCGAGCAGCTCGAAGCCGTCCTTGTCGAGCTCGGCGTGATCCGGCACGACCAGCCCACCCACCACAGCCTCGCCGTATCCCCAGGAGCCCTCGACCACCACGCGGTCGCGCTGCCCGGTGAGCGGATGCACCGAAAACGCGACGCCGGCCGCGCGCGCGCGCACCAGCTCGAGCACCCCCACGGCCATCGGCATCGCGGCAGCGCCGAGCCCGGAGCGCGCACGGTAGCCGATTGCGCGTGCAGAGAACAGGCTCGACCAGGCGCGCCTGATGCTGTCGTCGACCGCGTCGAGCCCCGAGACGCCGAGGAAGGTTTCGTACTGGCCGGCGAAGCTGTGGTCGGCCGCGTCCTCGCCGACCGCCGAGCTGCGAACCGCCACCGGCTTGTCGACTTCGCGCACCTCGAAGCACAGCGTTTCGTACGCGCGCTCGAAGCATGCGCGCATCGCCTCGGGCAACGGCTGCGCGGCGAAGCGTTCGCGGATGCGCGCCGAAGCGGCTTCGAGCCGGTCGAGGTCGCTGCCGTCGCCGATCGCGGCGAGTTCGGCCGCGATCGCGGTGTCGAGCCGTGTCTCGCGGACGAAGTGCAGGTAGGCATCGACCGTCACCGCGTATCCGGTCGGCACCTGGAAGCCCGCCCGCTGCAGCTCGGCGAGCCGCGCCAGCTTCGGACCGACGACTTCGGCGTTCGCGGCGGCGGGCGCGGCCATCGCAACCACCCACGGGCTGTCGGCGGTCGCTGTCATCGCTCAGGCCGCCTTCAGCACGGTGACAGTGCCCGCGCTGCCGTCGACGTCGAGCAGGTCGCCGTCGACAATCACGCGGGTCGCGACCGCGGTGCCCACCACGCACGGCACCCGGTATTCGCGGCTGATGATCGATGCATGCGCCAGGGTTCCGCCCTGGTCGCAGACGCAGGCCGCGATCTTGGTGAACGCCGGCGTCCAGCTCGGCGAGGTCCCCTCGCAGACGAGCACCTCGCCGGCCTGCACACGGTGAAGATCCTGCGGTCCATGCAACACGCGCGCACGCCCGCGCGCCCGTCCGGGCGCGGCGCCCAACCCGCGCAGCCGCTCGCCGGGCACGGCGCCGACGCGTACCGCTGCCAGGAACTCGTCGGTGACTCCGTCGATCTCGATCAGGATCGGGTCGCTGATCGACTCCGGCGCTGCGCCGAGGTACTTCGGCATCGACTTACGGCACGCGCGCCAGGCCGCGTGATAGGCGCGCCGCGCCTCGATCAGGGAATCGAACGAAGAGATCGGCTCGCCGCGCGCGACGCGCAGCAGCTCGGGATAGAAGAGGAAGAACACGTCGTCGCGATCACGCGACGGCGCGCGCGCGCCGATCGCGAGCGCCGCGCGACGCAGCGGAATCGTCGCGCGCAGGTCGATGTAGTGGTTGTGGTCCTCGTTCCACCAGACGAAGTTGGCCCGCTCGCAGCTGGCAAGCGCCGCGTCGAACGCGCGGCGCTCCGCGCGCGTGAGCCGTCCCCGGGCCGCCGCGATCGCGCCTGCACGCTCGGCGCGCGCCGCCCCGATGCCGGCGTCGAAGTCGTGTCCTTCGCCCGCGCCGAGGAGGAAGGTTCGAATGTTGCCCAGCGGCGTGGTCGGATCCTCGCGCCAGCTGGGCAGCATCGGATCGGCCATCCCGTCGGTGCGCCATCCCCATTCGTCGAGGAACGCGCCGAAGCGCGCCATCCAGCCAGTGCCGTCGGCGCCCGCCGCGGCGAGCGCCGCGACGATCGCCTCGGGTGGGTTGTCGACGAACACGCGCGCAAGCGGCGTGCCGCGCAGTTCGTGCGCGAAGCCCCACAGCGCGCGGTCGCAACGCGTCATTGGCGTCTCGTAGCCCTGAAGGAAGCGCGGCACTTCTGCGCGTGCGATGCCCAGCTCGGTGCAAAGCCCGTAGAAGCCCGCCTGGTTCAACAGCAGCGGGTACATGAGCTCGAAATGGACTTCCCAGGCGCGGCGCTGGAAGGCGCGCGCGCGCTCGAGGTATTCGGCCTGCTCGCCGGGCGGATCGGTGCGCGGATCGTGGCGCTCGAGGGCGCGCGCATCGCGGTCGAGCCCGCTCGCGACCTGCTCCCACACCTCGGGAAAACGCTCGAGGAAGGCAGGCAGCGCGGCGCCGAGCGCGTCCGCGCGCTCGCGCGCCTCGTCGGGCGAAAGCTGTTCGATTTCGGTGAAGTAGACGTGCGTGCCCGCGCAGCGCACGGTGAGCCCGTTGGAGGTGGGCAGCGGGACGGCCTGCGCGGCACGTTGCGTCGCCCACGCGTAGCCGTCGTCGAGCAGGCACATCCCCAGCGGCGTGATGCCGTCGGGAAAGCGATACTCGAGCAGCCAGAACCGGTCGAGATCGTCGCTGCGAAGCGGTGCGACGCGCTCGAAGCCGACCATGTCGGGACGATGCGCGTCGTCGGCGCCCGGATAGCCGGGGTCGTCCACGATTCGCTGCAGGAGATCCGCGTGCATCGGTCGTCTCGGAGGGTGCTCGCTCGGCGCCAGTGTGCAGCGGCGCTTTATCGTTGTCAATGCAACTAACTCTCGAAACCCGGTCGTTTCCGATGCGCTCGCATCCGGACAGACTCGTTTCTCGGTAAATGGCCGTACGCGTCGATACCTGCGCCGGGAAATCCCGCCAAATTGGTTGCAAATACAACTGTTCGGCGACTATCATGTGCGTCAGCGCAACGCGTCGACGACGAGCATGCTTCCCGAGCCCGCAACCGACCCGGATCCGGCAGCGCCTGCGGCCGCCTACCCCGCCCCTCGCCTGTACGTCGACGGCGCCTGGATCGCATCGGCCGCCGCCACCGCGCGGCTGACCGATCCAGCCACCGGCGAACCGCTCGGCGAATTGCCGCTGGCCACCGACGAGCAGGTGCTCGCTGCGGCGGCCGCCGCGCAGCGCGCGCAGGCCGGCTGGGCCGCGAGCACGCCGCTGGCGCGCTTCCAGGTCATCATCCGCGCCACCGCGCTCCTGCGCGAGCGCGCCGAGGCGATCGCACGCGTGATGACGCTCGAGCAAGGCAAGCCGCTGGCGGAATCGCGGCGCGAAGTCCTGCTGTCGGCGGACATCATCGATTTCCTCGCCGAGGAGGGCAAGCGGGCCTACGGGCGGCTGGTGCCGCCGCGCACGCCGGGCGTGGTCGCGCAGATGGTCAGCCCGGTGCCTGTCGGGCCGGCCGCGCTCTTCACGCCCTGGAACTTCCCGCTGAACCTGCCAGCGCGCAAGGTCGGCGCGGCGCTGGCCGCCGGCTGCGCCGCGGTGCTCAAGCCGTCGGAAGAAACGCCTGGCAGCGCGATCGCGCTCGCCCTGGCGTTTCACGACGCGGGGCTGCCACCGGGCGTGCTGAACCTGGTCTGCGGAGCGCCGGCGCGGATCTCCGAGTTGCTGATCTCGGCGCCGCAGATCCGCAAGGTCTCGTTCACCGGCTCGGTGCCGGTGGGCAAGTCGCTCGGCGTGCTCTGCGCCCAGCGCGTCAAGCGCTACACCGCCGAGCTCGGCGGCCACGCGCCGGTGCTGGTGCTGCCGCAGGTCGACGTGCAGCG
>CALMSQ010000505.1:0-8508 GCA_937872345.1 uncultured Burkholderiales bacterium
GCCGGGCGGTCGCGGTGCGACTGCAGCAGCCGGTCGATGCGGGTGCGCGAGATCAGCTCGCGTGCGAGCGGCAGGTTCAGCGGCGGAAAGCCTACCGCGTGGTCGCCGAGCAGCTCGACCGCGCGCCCGCCCTCGCCGAACACGATCACCGGGCCGAACAGCGGATCGCTGGTGACCGCGACGAACAGCTGGCGCGCGTTCGTGCGCGGCACCATCCGTTGCAGCGTGAATCCGGCAATTCGCGCCTGAGGCATCAGCTCGCCGATCCGCTTGATCATCCCGGTCGCGGCGGCGCGCACCTCGTCGGCGCTTTCCAGGTGCAGCGCCACGCCGCCGACGTCCCAGCGATGGGCGATGTCCGGCGAGAGCACCGCCAGCGCCAGCGGAAATCCGATCTCGCCGGCAACCGCGACGGCCTGTTCGACCGATTCGGCGATGCGGGTCGCGACCACCGGGATGCCGTAGGCGGCGAGCGCCGCCTTGGCGTCGGGCTCGGTCATCAGGCCGTCGCCGCGCCCCAGCGCGCGCTCGACGATCGCCCGCGCGGCGGCAACGTCGGGCTGGAACTCGCTGGGCAGCGACGGCGGCGTCTGCATCAGCATCTCCTGGTTGCGATGGAAGTTCATCACGTGCAGGAACGCCTTGACCGCGCTCGACGGCGTGTCGTAGGTGGGCAGGCCCGCCTCGGCGAACAGGTGACGCGCCGCCTCCATCGCGCCGGCGCCGACCCAGCTGGTGAGGATGCGGGCGCTACTGAGCTCGCGCGCGACGCCGATCACCGCCTGCGCGATCTCTTCGCTCGGCGTGGTCGCCGTGGGCGCGTGCACGACCAGCACCGCGTTGACGCCGGGGTCGGCGAGCACGGTCTTCAGGCACTGTGCATAGCGCTGCGCCGACGCGTTGACGCCGAGGTCGAGCGGGTTGCAGGTCGCCGAGCCCTCGGGCAGCGCCGCAGCGAGCTTCGAGCAGGTCTCGGGGGACAGCTGCGCGCAACGGCCGCCGCCCAGGCGAAGCTCGTCGACGGCCATCACGCCGGTGCCGCCGCCGTTGTGCAGGATGGCCAGGTGCTCGCCGCGGACCGTCCGCGCGCGCCCCAGCGTCTCGACCGCCGCGAACAACTCGTCGATGTCGTACACGCGCAGGATGCCGGCGCGGCGCAGCGCCGCGTCGAACACCTCGTCGGGGCGCACCAGCGCGCCGCGCTGCGCCGTCGAGGCGTCGTCGCACAGGCCGTCGGCGCGCCCCGACTTGACCGCCAGCACCGGCTTGTTGCGCGCGGCCGCGCGCGCGGCCGCCATGAAGTTGCGCCGCTCGCGGATCTCGTCGATGTAGAGGAGGATCGCTCCGGTGTCGGGATCGGTGGCCAGGTAGTCGAGCACGTCGCCGAAATCGACGTCGACGCTGTCGCCCAGCGCGACGAAGTGCGAGAAGCCGATCCCCTTCGCGCGGGCCCAGTCGAGCACTGCGGTGCAGATCGCCCCGGACTGCGAGACGAACGCGAGCCGACCCGGCAGCGCGCCGACGTGGCTCAGGCTGGCATTCAGCCCGGTGTGCGGCGCCAGCACGCCGAGGCTGCCCGGGCCGAGCAGGCGCATGCCGTGGCGCCGGGCCGCCTCGACCGCCGCGTCGCGCAGGCTGCGCCCGTCGGCGTCGCGCCGCCGCGCCAGGCCATCGTTGACGATGACCGACACGGCGGTGCCGCGCGCGCCGAGCGCGTCGATCACGGCCGGCACCGTCTCGTCGGGGCTGCAGACCACCGCCAGCTCGGGCGTCTCGGGCAGGCTGGCGACGTCGGGATACGCGAGCACGCCAGCGACCGCGTGATACTTCGGGTTCACCGGCATGATCGGGCCGGCGATGCCGCCGTCGAGCAGGTTGCGCATCAGCACGTTGCCGACGTGGCGCGGCGCGTTCGAGGCGCCGATCACCGCGACCGATCGGGGCTCGAACAACTGGACCAGGTTGCGCACGCTCATGCGGCCAATGATACGGGGCGGCGGCGCGCCGACCTATACTTGCGCCCATGAAATTCGAGATGGCCCCCAATTCGCTGTTCGCGATCCTGCTGCGTTCCCGCTGGTGGATCAGCTTCGCGGTCGCCGCCGCCTTCGTCGCGGCCGCCCGCGCGCTGCTGCCGCCCGACTACTTCGTCGTGGGCGCGATCGGAGCGCTCCCGTTCCTCGTGATCGGTTGCATCGCCGCATGGCGCCAGTGGAAGGCGCCCGATCCGCGGCGCGTCGCCGAGTCGCTCGATGCGATCAGGGCGATGCCCTGGAGCGCCTTCTCGAAGGCGATCGAGGACGCGTTCCGCCGCGACGGCTACACGGTCGCGGCTCATCCGCGGCCCGCCGCCGACTACGAGCTCAGCCGCAACGGGCGCGTGTCGCTGGTGGCCTGCAAGCGCTGGAAAGCCGCGCGAATCGGCATCGAGCCACTGCGCGAGTTGCGCGCGGCGAAGGACCAGAGCAAGGCCGACGAGTGCATCTACGTCACCGCCGGCGAGCTGACCGACACCGCGCAGGCGTTCGCCGCGGGCAACGGCGTGCGACTGCTGCAGGGCGCCGAACTCGCGGCGCTTGTGCCGCTCAGCCCGACGTCGTCGCGCGCCTCGCGCGCTGCACGAGGCTGACGACCAGCGTCGCGATCGCGCCGGCCACGATTCCGACCACCGCATCGATCGCCAGCGGCATCAACGCCGCGCCGACGCCGCCCAGCCGCAGCGACGGCTGCGCCCCGTGCGTGACCGCGTCGATCCACTCGTGCAGCCCGGGGATGCCGTGCGCCAGGATTCCCCCGCCGACGAGGAACATCGCCGCGGTGCCGGCGACGGACAGCCCCTTCATCATCCACGGCGCCGCCCGGACGATCGCGTCGCCTGCGGCGCGCTTCAATCGCGCCCAGGCGCCGGCACCCGGCTGGCGTGCGAGATAGAAACCGGCATCGTCGAGCTTGACGATGCCCGCCACGAGGCCGTAGACGCCGGCGGTCATGAGCAGCGCGATGCCGGCGAGCACCGACACGCGCGTGCCGAGATCGGCCGACGCGACTGCGCCCAGCGTGATCACGATGATCTCGGCCGACAGGATGAAGTCGGTGCGCACCGCGCCCTTGATCCGTTCCTTCTCGAGCGCGAGCAGGTCGACGGCAGGATCGGTCAGCGCCCGGGCCAGTTCCGCACGGTGCGCGCCCTCGCCGGCCTTGCCTGCCTTGCCGTGCATCAGCTTGTGCGCCAGCTTCTCGAACCCTTCGTAGCACAGGAACAGGCCCCCGGCCATCAGCAGCGGCGTCACGCCCCACGGCGCGAACGCGCTGATCGCCAGCGCCGCGGGCACGAGAATCGCCTTGTTGCGCAGCGAACCCTTCGCGACCGCCCAGACCACCGGCAGTTCGCGGTCCGCCTTGATACCGGAGACCTGCTGCGCGTTCAGCGCCAGGTCGTCGCCGAGAACGCCCGCCGTCTTCTTCGTGGCGACCTTGGTCAGCGTCGCGACGTCGTCGAGAACGCTCGCGATGTCGTCGATCAGGACGAGCAGGCTCGTCGCCACGTCAGCCCCGGTCGGTGCCGCAGACCTCCGCGGGGCACGGGAACCGGTAGTAGCGCTCGTTCAGGTAGCGGGTGACCGCGTCGATCTCGTCGTCGCGCCACAGCGCGCCGGTCTGGCGGTCCCAGTTGACGACCCAGGCGCGGACCTGCGCGAACGACTTCGCCGAGCGCACCGTGCGCGCGTGCACGCTGCGATCGTGGCAGCCGCCGCACCGGGTCTCGTAGAGCGCGCGGCCCTGCGCGGCATCGGCCGCCCCGGCAGCCACGGGCACACTGCATGCCAGCGCGGCGAGCCATCCCGCCAACACGTACCACTGCCTGCGAACCATCCGTCTCTCCCGTCGGCCACCCCCCGGCCCCAGCCGGATCGGTCGGGGCCGCCTGCGACGCATTATCGCGTCCCGGCGCGGTCGTCGCCGATGGTACCGTCCCGGCCGCCGCGACGGCGCGGCGGCGCGGGGCACCGGAGACTTCAGGCGGCCTGCCGAAACTGCTCCTGCGCGTGGCGACGCGCACGCTCGGCGGCATACAGGCCGGCGGCCGCGGCGTGCACCTCGGAGCGATGCAGCCCGATGTCCTTCAGAGTGCGCTCGTCCAGGGCCTCGAGCGCAACGCGCGTGGCCACCATCCGGCGGCGGCGCGCGATCACCCTCAGTTGCCAGCGCACCAGCGCGCGGGCGCGGCCCAGCAGGCTGTCGGGGTCGTTGTGCGCGCCCGCGCGGGACAGAACGGCCGCGACATGCGCCGCGACGGCGGAGAACCGGATCGCTTCCATGATGACTTCCTCTGCGTCGAGATGGGTTGCGGAGTGCCCAGTGTCTCGAGCTGCGGTATCGCGGCGATGTCCCCGCCGCATCGGCTTGTTGCCGGAATGTTTCGGTGCGACGATCGACCCGGTACCCCCAGGCCGCCTGCGCGGCCTCACGGAGCCGAACATGCCGATCCGGATGCCCCCTTCCCTGTCGACTCCGCTGCTCGCGGCAGCGCTGGCGCTCGCAGCCCTCGTCGCGACGGGCTGCGCGTTCGCGCCCGGCTCGAGCACGCAGGCCCCGGCGCACGCGAGCCTCGCCGCGCTGGCCGCGGCGCCGCACCGAAGCCCCGGCAACGTCGCGCGCGACCGCGCACGCCACCCGGTCGAGGTGCTCGAGTTCTTCGGCGTGCAACCCGACAGCACGGTAGTCGAGATCCTGCCCGGCAGTGCGGGCTACTTCATGGAGATCCTCGCGCCGTACCTGCGCGAGCGCGGGCTCTACGTCGCGGCCAGCCGCGACGCGAGCGCGCCCGAGCGCTATCTCGCCGACCATCGCCGGCTGCTCGCGCGCCTGGCTGCCGAACCGGCGCTCTACGGGAAGGTCGAGGTGACGCAGTTCGCGGCCGATCGCCACGAGATCGCACCGGCGGGCAGCGCCGACTTCGTGCTCACCTTCCGCAACCTGCACAACTGGATCGATCGCGGCGAGGTCGAGGGCGCGCTGCGCGCGTTCCACCGCGCGCTCAAGCCGGGCGGCGTGCTCGGCGTCGTCGACCACCGCGGGCGCGACGACCTCCCGCAGGCGGCGCAGGCGAACACCGGCTACGTCCGGCAGGACTACGCGATCGCGCTGATCGAGCGGGCCGGCTTCAGGCTGGTGGCCACGTCGGAAATCAACGCCAACCCCAGGGACACGAAGGACTACCCGGAGGGCGTCTGGACGCTGCCGCCGTCGTACCGGCGGGGGGACCGCGACCGGGCGCGCTACGATGCGATCGGCGAGAGCGATCGCTTCACGCTGAAATTCGTCAGGCGCTGAGACGGCGCGCATCCATGGAGTCTCCAATGCCCATTCGTTTCGGCCCCCGCGGCGCCGCGCGCATCGCGGCCATCGCCACCGTGCTGCTGGCGCTCGCAGGCTGCGCAGGCTTCGGCCTTCGCGACCCGGTCAGCGTCAACGTGGTCGGCCTGGAGCCGATGCAGGGCGAAGGCATGGAATCGCGGTTCGCGCTGAAGCTGCGCGTGCAGAACCCCAACGACACGCCGCTCGAGTACGACGGCGTGTTCGTCGAGCTCGACGTGCGCGGCTCGAAGCTGGCCAGCGGCGTGAGCGACCAGAGGGGCGTCGTGCCGCGCTACGGCGAAGCGGTGATCACGCTGCCGATGAGCGTGTCGGTCGGCGCGATGATCCGGCAGGTGATCGGCATCGCGACCGGTGACCGGGTCCGGACCGACTACCAGATGCGCGGCAAGCTGGCCGGGCCCGCGTTCGGCGGCTACCGCTTCGAGTCGAAGGGCGAACTGCAACTGCCGGCCGGGCTGCTCGGACCCGAGCGCTGACCGGCGGCGGCCGGGCGAGTTGGCCGCCGAATCGCGCAAAGTTCGACCGGTGTCAAAGTCCGATCATCTCGTCGTGCGAGACTCAGCCTTGCTCACGTCCGCGTCGAGCGCGCCGGGCCAAGCGTGAGCGGGCCTCGCAACACTGGCCGAACACCTCCTGCGGTGGCGCTCACGGCCGGGCTTTCAGCGGGAGACAACCGATGTCAAGCAGTACCCGAACCTCGCGCACCGGCGCCGCCGCTGCGCGCCCGCGCCGCAAGGCGCCCGCCGCCGTACCCGGGCAGGACGCGCCGATGACCGACGCCGAGCCCGAGCGCGCGGCTGCGGAAGCCGACGTGCCCGACGATCAGCGTCGCGCCTGGATTGCCGAAGCCGCCTACTACATCGCCGAGCGGCGCGGCTTCAGCGGCGGCTCGCCCGACGAGGACTGGCATCAGGCCGAGACCGAGATCGAGCAGATGCTCGCGGGCACCCCTCACTGACCGCCGCGCCCGCGATGGACCCTCGCAGCGACGAGGCCCCCGAAGTCGAGAGGCGCGACGAACCGGCGCCCCGGTTCGTCAGCGCGCTCACCCGCTCCACGTTCGCAGTGCTGCTCGCGGGCGGGCGCGGCAGCCGCCTGCACCAGCTCACCGACTGGCGCGCCAAGCCGGCCGTGCCGTTCGGCGGCAAGTTCCGCATCGTCGACTTCACGCTGTCGAACTGCGTGAACTCGGGCGTGAGGCGAGTCGCGGTGGCCACGCAGTACAAGGCGCACAGCCTGATCCGGCACCTGCAGCGCGGCTGGAGCTTCCTCGAGGGCCGCTTCGACGAGTTCATCGACATCGTGCCCGCTGCGCAACAGGTCAGCGAGCACGCGTGGTACCAGGGCACCGCCGACGCGGTCTACCAGAACCTGAACGTCATCCGGCGCAGCCGGCCCGAGTTCGTGCTCGTGGTCTCGGGCGACCACATCTACAAGATGGACTACGGGCGGATGATTGCCGAGCACGTCGACCGCAAGGCCGACCTCAGCGTGGCCTGCGTCGAGGTGCCGCTGGCCGACGCCAGCCAGTTCGGCGTGATGGGCACCGACCCCGACGGACGCGTGCGGCGCTTCGCCGAAAAGCCCGCGTCGCCCGACCCGATGCCCGACGATCCCGGCAGCGCGCTGGCCAGCATGGGCGTCTACGTGTTCAACACCGGGTTCCTGTTCGAGCAACTGCTGCGCGACGCGCAGGAGTCGCATTCGAGCCACGACTTCGGCAAGGACATCATTCCGCACAGCGTGCCGCACTACCGGGTGTTCGCGCATCGCTTCGCCGACAGCTGCGTGGGCACGCGACCCGGAGGCAGGCCGTACTGGCGCGACGTCGGAACGATCGACGCCTACTGGGAAGCCAACATGGAGCTCACGAAGGTCACGCCCGAGCTCAACCTGTACGACCGCGAGTGGCCGATCTGGACCTGGCAGGAGCAGCTGCCGCCAGCCAAGTTCGTGTTCGACGACGACGACCGGCGCGGGATGGCGGTCGACTCGCTGGTGTCGGGCGGCGACGTGATCAGCGGCTCGACGGTGCGCCGTTCGCTGCTGTTCTCCAACGTGCGCGTGAACAGCTACTCGACGATCGAGGACTCGGTCGTGCTGCCCGACGTCCACGTCGGCCGCCATGTCGTTCTCAGGCGCTGCGTGATCGACAAGGGCGTGGTCATTCCCGAGGGCACGACGATCGGCGTCGACGCGGACGCCGACCGCCGGCGCTTCCACGTGACCGGGCGAGGCATTACGCTCGTCACTCCCGACATGCTCGGCCAGTCGCTGCACCGGATCCGATGAGCGTCGGCACGGTGCGGCGTGCCGGTGCTAGCATCTAGCCGACGCCTCCGACACCGACATGCCCGGCACACCCTTTTCGCTCGAAGTCACGCCGCAGGTCCCGCCACGCCTCGAGCGCCTGCACGAACTGGCCAACAACCTCTGGTACAGCTGGGACCGCCCCACCCGCACGCTGTTCGCGCGGCTGCACCCCACGCTGTGGCGACACGCCGGCCACCACCCGAAGGCGTTCCTGAAGCGCGTCTCGCAGTCCAAGCTCGAGGCGGCGGCGCAGGACCACGTCTACCTGAACGCCTACGAACGGGTGCTGTCGGCATACGACACCTACCACGCCAAGGCATCGCGGGTCTGCCTGACCGACGTGCCCGGCGAGCACGACCTCGTGGCCTACTTCTGCGCCGAGTTCGGTTTCCACGAGAGCCTGCCGATCTACTCGGGCGGGCTGGGCATCCTCGCGGGTGACCACTGCAAGGCGGCGAGCGACCTCGGCCTGCCGTTCATCGGCGTGGGGCTGCTGTACCGGCAGGGCTACTTCTACCAGACGATCGACGGCGACGGCCGCCAGCACGCGCAGTACGTCGATTCCGACTTCGACGACCTGCCGGTCTCCCCGGTTCGCGTCGCCGACGGTGGCGACCTGCACCTCACGGTCGCGATGCCAGGACGCGAACTGCACGTGAAGGTCTGGGACGCGCGCGTCGGCCGCGTGCGGCTGCTCCTGCTCGACACCGACCTGCCCGACAATTCGCCCGCCGACCGCGACATCGCGCACCGGCTCTACGGCGGCGATCGCCAGACGCGCATCGAGCAGGAAATCGTCCTCGGCGTGGGCGGCGT
>CALMSQ010000506.1:0-19124 GCA_937872345.1 uncultured Burkholderiales bacterium
GGTCTTTCCCGTGCCGGCGTCGGCCTCGAGCAGGTGCAGCCCCTCGAGGATGCCGGCGTCGAAGACCGGATGCGCGGACAGGCTCGCGTTCACGCGCGTTCCTCGTGCCGGGGCTCGACGACCGCGTCGTCGAACACGGGCCGGTAGACGCGCTCGCCGAGCGCCAGCACCGCATCGATGTCGGGCTGCGCATCGCGGAACAGCGCCTGCGCCGCGGGCCGCGCCAGTTCGGGGGCGCGCCCGCCGAACTCGCCCCCGGCCAGGACCTCGCGCGCGCGCTCGCGGGCGCTCGCATGGCGCGACTCTGGCGACTCGGGAGACTGGGCCGCACCGGTGGGCGGCCGCCTGGCGAGCACCAGCGCGTAGCGCAGCCAGCTGCGCGGAAACAGCGCCAGCGGCTCACGCCCGATGCGCGCGGCCCAGTCCAGCGCATGCCGCAGGCTGCGCTGCGGATCGGGGCAGCGCAACACGACGAGGTAGTCCGGCGAGACCAGGCACGCCGGCGGACCGTCGCCGCGCGCGGCGCGCCAGACCGCGGCGCGCAGCCAGGCGTCGATCAGCGCGTGCGGGCCCAGCGGAAACGCGGTCACGAAAACGGGCGCGGTTGCGCCGAGCACCGGCACCAGCGCCGACACGCGCACGCCGTCCAGCGCCGCCACCAGCGGCAACGCCTTCGCGCCCGCCGCCGATGCGCCGATGGCGGTCGTCGCTTCGGCGACCAGCGCGCGTGCGCGACGCACGGCCGACTCCGCGTGAAGGCGGCCCGGCGCGCCGGCGGCGGTCTGCGGCGCGATCGACAGCTCGCGGACGACGCGGCCGTCTTCCTCGCCGGCCAGCAGCCGATCGACACACGCCTGCACCAGCCCACGGTCGTCCTCGTCGGTCCACAGCGGCTCGGCATCGTCGGGCGGCGCCCGCTCGCGCAACAGGCGCAGTCCGAGTGCATCGCGCAGCCAGGTGGCCAACGGATCGGCCAGCGCGTCGCGCAGCGCCTCGACCGGCATCGTCGCGACGCCCGGCTGCTCGCCCACGCCCTGCCCTGGCCCGAGCATGTCGGCCGGATCGACCAGCGCGCCGATGCCGGTCGCCCGATCGGGCAACGGCCTGGCCAGTTCGCGCGCGGTGGCGAGCCACTCCTGCGCGTAGCTGGCGCCGGCGACGAAGTTGCGCGTCGAGAACGGATGAAGCGGATGCTCGACGAGCGCCGGCACGCCCGCCGATTGCGGATACCGCCGGCGGTTCGCCTCGAACGACGCGCCGGCCGCCGGGTCGAGCTGCGCCGACAGGTAGGCCAGCAGTTCGCCCACCAGAGGCGACGGATTGAGCGGCGTGTCGTCGCGCGCATGGCGGCTGCGGCACGACACGAGCAGCCGGTCTCGCGCGGAGAGCACCGCGTCCAGGAAGGTGCCCCGATCGTCGATTCTCGAGAGCCGGTCGCCGAAGCGCGGTGCGCGGCGCATCAGGTCGAGCTCGTCGCGCGCGCCCTGGCGCGGAAACGCCCCCTCGTCCATGCCGAACAGGCAGACGACGCGGAACGGCACGCCGGGAAGGCTGCCCAGCGGGCACACGGTCACCGCGCCGCCGGGCATGGCGGCGGTGGCGCCACGCGTCAGCGCATCGGCGAGGGCGCGCTCGAACGCGGCCGCATCGAGCGCAACGGCCGGCAGGTCGGAGGCGCTCGCCAGCAGGTCGGACAACGCGTCGCGCACGCGCTGCAGCCCCGGCGCGTGCTGCCGCACGCCGGCGAACACCGCTTCGACCGAGTCGCCGAGCGCCGTGCACCACTCGGACAGCGGTCGCGGCGAGCGCGCCGCGAGCCGCAGCTGCGCGAGCGCGTCGCCAACGGGGAGCCAGGCCTCGAGGATCCGCGCGCGCGTGCCCTGCGCCCCCGGGATCGCCAGCAGGTCTCCGACGGCCGCCGACTGGCCCAGCGCCGCACCCGCCAGGAGCCGATCGATCGCCGCGCGCAGGCTGTGCTTGGGCGAGCCGTCCTCGTCGTCGAGTCCGCGGCGCGCGCCCGCCGCCTCGAACCACCCCGCCAGCAGCTCGACCTCGGCAGCCTCCAGCCCGAGCGCCTCCATCACCGCGGGGTTGCGCAGCCACGCATCGAGCGACCGTGCGGAGACCGGCTGCAGCGTCATGTCGAGCATCCCCTGGACCGCGGCCACCAGCGGATCGGCGCGCGGCGCGCGGCCGCTGATCGCGAACGGAATCCGGCGCGCCGCGGGCTGGCTGTCGAAGACGCCCTCGATCGCGGCCGCCGCCGACTCCAGGTCGGCGCAGTAGACCACGACGTCCGACGGTGCGAGTTGCGGCAGCGTCTCGAAGCACTCGAGCAGGCGCTCGTGCAGGACCTCCGCCTGCCGGACGAATCCGTGCGCGCCCAGCACGGCGATCGAGCCGTCGTCGCGGTCGAGCGCGCGCCACGGATCGTCGCTGCGCAGGAACACCGCAGCCTGCAGCGCCTGCAGCGTGCCCTTGGCCGGCGCGTCGCCGTGCGCGCCGAACGGCCAGGCCTCGTCGCGGCCGGGCGCTTCGGCCTGCGCCCCGAACTGCTCCTCGAGTGACAGCACCTGCGCGACGAAGTCGCGCTGCGCCCTTCCCCAGTTGCCGAGCAGCGTCGGCTCGCCTTCGTACAACCAGGCGACGTCGGGCCGCTGCGCGCGGATCTCGGCGAGCCGCCGCGAATCGAGCATGTCGGTCCACAGTTCCCGGCACGGATCCGGCGCGAACAGCGACACGTCGATCGACGCCGACAGCTGCCCGAACAGGGCGAACTGCTCGGGCGAGAGGTCGATCCGGCCGAACAGCGCGATGCGCGTCCCGCCGAGCGCGCGCCGCACCGATTCGCCGCCGGACTCGAGCTGGCGCGCGAACTGGTCGTATGGATGCTCGTCGCGAACCCCGGGCAGGCGTTCGAGCAGGCGCTGCCACATCCAGCGCTGCCAGGCCTCGTGCGCGCCGAGCGGCCGATCGCCGCTCGCCCACCGCCCGCGCTGCCAGCGCGCCAGCCAGTCGCGCCGGTAGGCGAGATAGCGGTCGAACCGTGCCGCCAGCGCGTCGGCGAGCGACAGCCTCGCGAGGGACCCCTCCTCGCGCACCCGCTTGCGCACCAGCGCGAACTCCGGGGCGTCCGGCAGTTCGCCCAGCAGCTCCATCAGCAGCCAGCGCACGCGTTCGGGCTCGAACGGCGATCGCTCCGGAAGGTCGCGCAGCGTCGCGCGCATCGTGCGCCACAGCCATCGGCCGGCGAACTCGGGGCGCAAACGCGTGCTGACCCCGTGTCGGCTGGCGTCGCGGCGTTGAAGCCATCGGCCGACCCCGACGCTGGGCACGATCACCGTGCGCTCGGCGAGCGGATCGCCAGCGCCCGGCGCGGGCTCGTGCTCGAGCGCGTCGAGCAGCGCGTCGGCGAGCCGGTCGACCCGGTGGTCGAATCGGATGCGCAGCGCCATGGCCGCTCAGGCGCGCATGACGGTCGCCCGCGTCACCGGCGACTCAGAAGCGCGAGCCGGGCTCGCGCAGGAACGCCTCTTCTTCGGCGGTGGACGGCCGCCCGAGAATGGCGTTGCGGTGCGGATACCGGCCGAAGCGCTCGATGACCTCGTGGTGGCGCACGGCCCACGGCCAGGCGCCGCCGGCCAGCGGGTCGTCGCGCAACTGCCCGAACAGGCGCAGCGATTCGCGCTGGTCGTCCAGCGACTCGGAGTGCTCGAACGGCAGGTAACAGAACCAGCGCCGCAGCGAATCGTAGTCGCGGTCCCAGGCTTCGGCCACGATGCGTCGCGCCGTCGCGAGCGCCTTCGCGTCGCCGGCGAACATCCGCGGCGTGTCGCGAAAGGCATTGCGCGTGAACTGGTCGAGGACCAGCACCAGCGCCGGCGCGGTGCCGGCATCGAGTGCCCAGTGGTCGCATTCGCCGGCGAGCGCGCGCTCGATCAGCGCGCCGAACGCACGGCGGATCGCGTCGTCGAAGGCCGGGTCCTTGCCGAACCACTCGCCACGCACGCGCCCGCGTGCCGCGCCATCGGGCCCGTCGAACCAGAACGCCAGCACGCGCTGCGCCTGCGCGTCGTCCCTGCTCAGCTGCACGAGGCCTCCAGCAGCAGCGCGTGCTCGAGCTCGCCGGGCGCCAGCTCGCGCCCGAGCAGGAACCCGTTGGGCAGCATCGCGAGCGCCAGCACCAGCCGCTCGAATTCGGGAGCGAAACCGTCGATGATCGCCTGCGGATCGGGACACAGCGCGACGTCGCTCATCACGCCGAACTGGACGCCGCCGGCATAGGACAGGATCGACACGCCGATGCCGATGTCGCCCGACTGCGGGACCCAGAACATCATCCGCGACAACGGCACGCCCGCCATGTTGATCGTCTCGGTGGGCCCCGGAACGTTGGTCATCACCGCGCTGCCCTTGTTGCCCAGGTACTCGAGGATCTGCGTCTGCAGCGCGTGCGGCAGGACGCCGGCGGCCCCCAGCATCACGTAGGCGACGATCGGCTGGTAGCCCGCCTTCAGTTCGGCCATGCGCCGGCGCACCTCGCTCACCCTGGCGATCGGATTGGCGATTCCCACCGGCAGGCACAGCGGCACCAACCCGAAGCGGTTGCCGAGATCGTCGATCGGCTCGGACGGCGGCCGCAGGTTCACCGGCACCATCGCGCGAACCTCGCAGTCGTCGGCGACCTCGTCGCCGCGACCCAGCAGGTAGCGCCGCAGGGCGCCGGCGACGCAGGACAGCAGCACGTCGTTGACCGACGCGCCCATCCCCCTGCAGACCGCCTTGACCTCGTCGAGCGGCAGCGGATCGTTCCACGCGAAGGCCTTGCGTCCGCTCGGCGTACCCTTGAGCCGGGTGTGCGTGTCGTCGGACATCAGCAGGATGGCGAGCGTGTCGCGGACGACCTGGCTGCCCACCTGTGCGTAGTCGACCAGCCGGTCGGGATGCGCGACGACGTCGAGCGACCGGGTCACCAGCGCGCCGGTCGCGTCGATCGCCGCGACGGCTCCGCGGGTGATCGGCTGCAGGTAGGGCTCCCAGGGATTCGACTCGAGATCGGCGGGATCGTCCCCGGCCTCCGAAGCCTGCGCCGGGGCCACGGCGTCGGTCAGCGACAGCATCACGCGAACCAGGGCGATCCCGTCGGCGATGCAGTGATGCATGCGCGTCACCATCGCGCTGGTGCCGTCGTAGTTCTCGACCAGGTGGAACTGCCACAGCGGATGCGCGGGATCGAGCGGCTGCACCGCGAGCCGCGCAGTGAGGCGCTGCAGTTCGCGGTCGCCGCCGCCGCGGCGCAGCCGCACCCGCTCGACGTGGCGCCGGATGTCGAAGTCTTCGTCGTCGACCCAGTAGTGGCCCACCGCGTCGGATTCGATCCGCTGCCGGAAACGCCCGAACTTCAGCAGGCGCTCCTCGAGCAGTTGCGCGATCTCCTCCCACGTCACCCGCCGCGCGAACACGAACACGCCGACGATCATCATCAGGTTGCGCGAGCTGTCCATGCGCAGCCAGGCGGTATCGACGCTCGACATCCTTTCGCGGGCCATGGCTCCTCCGTGCGCGCGGCGGATCGGCCGCTGGGGCGTTGCTATCATACTTGGCCAACCACCCGAGGAGGAATCATGGCCGACCTGAGCTCGCAATTCGAACAGGCGGTGGCAGACTCGAAGAACCTGCCCGAGCGCCCCGACAACATGACCCTGCTCAAGCTGTACGCGCTGTACAAGCAGGCCTCCGCCGGCGACGTCGACGGCAAGCGCCCCGGCTTCACCGACATGGTCGGCCGCGCCAAGTGGGACGCCTGGAACGAGCTGAAGGGCACCGGCCGCGACGACGCGATGAAGCAGTACATCGCGCTGGTCGACAGCCTGAAGGGCTGAGCCGGCGGCGCTGCGGGCTTCAGCACACGGGCGCCGTGGCCCCCCTTCCGGGGGGCCGGCGCCGGGCGTCTCAGATCGCGCGGAACGCGGCGATCGCGACCAGCGTGGGGATCAGCGCGGCCGCGAACAGCCCGAGCGCGCTGACCTCCTCGTGCTCGAAGCTGCCCTTCAGGATCGAATAGCCGGCCGGGTTCGGGGCGTTGGCAATCACGGTGAGGCCTCCGCCGGTCACCGCGCCGGCCACCAGCGAATACTTGAACTCGTCGGTCAGCCCCTGCACCAGCGAGCCGAGGTAGGTGAGCGCCGCGTTGTCGGTGATCGCCGTGAGCGCGGTCGCGCCATAGTAGACGGCGGTCGGGCTCATCCGCTCGAGCAGCGACTGCAGCCACCACTGCTGCTGCCCGCCCAGCACCACCAGGCCGGCCAGGAAGAACGCCACCAGCAGGCCTTCGCGGAGGATCAGCCGGTCCTGGTGGCGGCTGTAGCCGTGCGCGATGCCGAGGAAGAACAGGAACAGCCCCATGAACACGACCGGGTGGTGCGCGAAGACGACCACGCCGGACAGGAACAGCAGGTGCAGCACGATCAGCGCCGCCGGCACCGGCTCGCCAACGGCGCCACCTGATTCGGGGACCCTGCGCAGCTCGGCGCGGAACAGCAGCGTCACGCCGAGCGCGTTGACGATCACCGCCAGCGCCGAGCGCCAGCCGAAGTGCGTCAGCATGTGGGCGAGGTCCCAGTTCCAGGTGCCCGCGACCATCAGCACGGGCGGCGCCGCGTACGGCGTGAGCGTGCCCCCGATCGAGACGTTGACGAACAGCACGCCGATCGTCGCGTACTGCAGCCGCGTCGACAACCCCTTGCTGTAGAACCGGTCGCGCAGCAGCAGTGCCGCCAGCGTCATCGCCGCCGGCTCGGTGATGAACGAGCCCAGCAACGGAACCAGCGACAGCGCGACGAAGTAGTCTGCCATCGACGCCGGCATCGGCACGATGCGCGCCGTCCATCGCACGCAGGCCAGCGCGAGCCGCAGGATCGGGCGGCTCGCCGCGATCACCATGATGACGAACACGAACATCGGCTCGGTGTAGTTGCGCGACTCGAGGTAGTGCAGCGCGGGCCCGCCGCCGCCGGCGAGCGCCATGTAGACGATCAGCACCATCGCCCAGAAGCCGAAGACGACCTCGACCTCGCCCAGCAGGTGCCAGACGCCGGCGTGTGCCGGTTGCGCGTGCGCGAGCCGCTCGAAGAACTTGGCAGAGAAGGTGTGGATCACGGCGATCGCGAACAGGATCGCGCCGCCTAGCTGGATCGCAGTGGGGGTCAAGTGGGGCTCGCGGGAGGAAGGTTCAGGCGAAGTAGCGGTCGAAGTCCTTCTCGAGCCGCTCTTCGATGCGGGGCTTGAACGCGGCGAGCAGGAAGCCGAGCTTCGCGTCGAGCACGACCTGGTCCTTCGACACGGTCAGGCTCCCGGACACGCCGGAGCGCGAAAAGCGCAGTTCGTTGCCGTCCCACTCGCTCTCCATGTCGAACGACTCGGCCAGCTCGTCGGCGACCTTCTGGGCCGCCTCGCGCGCCTTCTTCAGGCCGAGCTTGTGCTTGCGATGAAGATGGATCTCGGACATCGTCGCCTCGGCGCCGGCTTCGCGAATCAGGCCGTGGCGACCGGCGTCGGCAACGCCGCACCGGTCGCGAAGGCCACCAGGTTCTCGGCCGCCAGCATCGCCATGCCGACGCGCGAGCTGCGCGTGGCACTGCCGACGTGCGGCGTGAGCACGACGTTGGGTACCGTGAGCAGCCCCGGGTGAAGCGCCGGCTCGTTCTCGTAGACGTCCAGGCCCGCCCCCGCGATGCGCCCGGCGCGCAGCGCGTCGACCAGCGCCGCGTCGTCGACGATGCCGCCGCGCGCGATGTTGACCAGCGTCGCCGTCGGCTTCATCGCGGCCAGCTCGCGCGCCCCGATCGCGTGGTGCGTCGCCGCGGAGTACGGCAGCACCAGCACGACGTGGTCGGCTTCGCGCAGCAACTCGTCGAGCTCCACCCTGTGCGCGCCCAGCTCTGCCTCGTTCGGGGCGCGGCTGCGGTTGTGGTAGAGGACCCTCATCTCGAAGCCGCGCGCCCGGCGCGCCACCGCCGAGCCGATGCGCCCCATGCCGACGATGCCCAGCGTCGTGCCGTACACGTCGGCGCCCAGCCACTGGTCGAACGCCCAGCGCCCCCACTTGCCGGCGCGCAGCCAGTGCTCGGATTCGCAGACGCGGCGCGCGGTCGCCATCAGAAGCGCCCAGGCCATGTCGGCGGTCGCCTCCGTGAGCACGTCCGGCGTGTTGCTCACGGCGACGCCGCGCTCGCCACAGGCGGCGAGGTCGATGTGGTTGTAGCCCACCGAGCCGGTGGCCACGATGCGAAGGCGCGGACACGCCGCGAGCAGCTCGGGGTCGACGCGGTCGGAAGCGACGACGAACAGCGCGTCGCGGTCGGCCGCCCGCGCCAGCAGCGTGGCGCGCGGCCACTCGTCGTCGTCCTGGTTCGAGTCGATGTCGAAGTACGGGGCCAGGCGCTCGATGACCTCGGGGAATACCTTGCGGGTGATCAGGAGTTTCGGTCGCGGATTCATCCGGCGGATTATAGCGATCAGCCCTTGATGTCGAAGACCTGGCGCAGGTATTGCAGGTAGGCCACGTCGTCGCACATGTTCTTCGCCGGCGTGTCCGAGAGCTTGGCCACCGGCTGCCCGTTGCAGCGCACCATCTTGATCACGATCTGCAGCGGCACGTAGCCGAGGTCGTTGGTCAGGTTGGTGCCGATGCCGAACGCGATCCGCGTGCGGTCACGGAAGCGCTTGTAGAGTTCCACCATCAGCGGGAAGGTCAGCGCGTCGGAGAACACCAGCGTCTTGGTCTTCGGATCGACGCGGTTCGCCTCGTAGTGCGCGATCAGCCGCTCGCCCCATTCGTAGGGGTCGCCGGAGTCGTGGCGCGCCCCGTCGAACAGCTTGCAGAAGTACATGTCGAAGTCGCGCAGGAACGCGCTCATCCCGTAGACGTCGGACAGCGCGATGCCGAGGTCGCCGCGATACTCGCGCGCCCACATCTCGAAGCCGAACACCTGCGTGTCGCGAAGGCGCGGGCCCAGCGCCTGGCACGCCTGCAGGTACTCGTGCGCCATCGTGCCCAGCGGCGTGACGCCGTGCTGCATCGCGTACATCACGTTGGAGGTGCCCGCGAAGATCGGCCCGAGCTTCGCCTTGCAGACCTGCAGCACTTCCTCGTGCCAAAGCCGCGAGAAGCGCCGCCGGGTGCCGTAGTCGGCGATGCGGATGCCCTCGAGTTCGGGGTGGCCGGTGATCAGCGCGATCTTCTCGTCGAGGCGCCGGCGGCCTTCGGCGTAGTCGGGCACGCGCACGGTCTCGCGGAAGTAGATCTCGTTGACGATCGCCAGCACCGGGATCTCGAACAGGATCGTGTGCAGCCACGGCCCGCGGATCACGATGTCGATCTCGCCGTTGTCCTTCGGCGAGGGCGCCACCGTGATGTACTTCGCGTTCATCTGGAACAGGCCGAGGAAGTCGACGAAGTCGCTCTTGATGAAGCGGAAGCCGCGCAGGTAGTCCAGCTCGCGCTGGCGAAACCGCAGCGAGCAGAGGCCCTGGATCTCCTCCTGGATCGCGCCGACGTACGGCCGCAGGTCGATGCCCTCGTTGCGGCACTTGAAGCGGTATTCGACCTGCGCGCCCGGGAAGTGATGCAGCACGACCTGCATCATCGTGAACTTGTAGAGGTCGGTGTCGAGCAGCGAGGTGATGATCATCGGCGTGCCGGGGAAGCGACTCGTGATTGCCGCGCGCGCGGACGGCGCGCGGGGGCATCCATCATAAGCGATCGCGTCCGGCGCGGACGTAGCCGCTCACCATCCGCGCGGCCTCGACCCAGTAGCGCTCGAGGCCTTCGGGCTCGGCCATGTCGCGGCCGAGCACCGCCGACAGCGTGTGCCGGTTCGACAGCCGGAAGTAGCCGAGCCCGGCGATCGCGACGTACAGGTCCACCGGGTCGACGTCGGCGCGAAACAGGCCGCGGGCCTGGCCATCGGCCAGCAGCTGCGACAGCAGCCCCACGACCGGCCCGACGAGCTCGTCGAGGCGGCCGGACTTGCGCAGGTTGCGCGCGCGGTGCAGGTTTTCGGTGTTCAGCAGGCTGATGAAGCCGGGGTGGTCGGCGTAGTAGCGCCAGACGAAGCGGCAGAACTGCTCGAGCGCCCGGGCGGGGTCGTCGGGGTCGAGTTGCACCGCCCGCTCGGCGTCGCGCAGCGATGCGTACGCGCCCTCGAGCACCGCGCGGAACAGACCGTCCTTGCTGCCGAAGTAGTAGTAGACCATCCGCTCGCTCGAGCGCGCGCGCCGCGCGATGCGATCGCCGCGGCCGCCCGCGAAACCGTGCTGCGCAAACTCGACCGCGGCGGCCTTCAGGATGCGCGCACGGGTTGCCTCGGCGTCGCGGCGACGTCGCGGCGGTGACGCCGGGCCCTCCGGCCCGGCCGGCGCAGTCGCCGCGCGCCCGGTCGTTCCCGGCACGATGCGCTCGCGGCTCACGCGACGATCGCCGGCACCTCGACCGCCGGCGGGGTGTTGCGGCTGCGCTGGCAGCGCACGATGCCGTCGATCATCACCATCCCGACGCCGGGAATGTCGCCCAGCCGGACGCTCTCGAGCAGGTCGCGCCCCGCCGTGTGCTGCGCCCGGTCGAGAAACACGAAGTCGGCCGGGCGCCCCGGCTCGACGAGGCCCTGGCTGAGCCCGCGCATGCGAGCGGTGTTGCCGGTGGCGAAGCCGAAGCAGATCTCGGCCGGAATGTCGGCCATGCTGGAGATCAGCGCGATGAGCCGCAGGATGCCCAGCGGCTGCACGCCCGAGCCCGCCGGCGCATCGGTGCCGAGGATCACCCGGTGCGGGCACTTCAGCTCGATCGCGTGCCGCGCGGTGAGGATCGCGATGCGCTCGTTGCCGTTGTGCACGATCTCCATCGCCCGCGAGCTCTTCTCGCACAGCGTGCACACCGCCTTGTACGACAGCGAGGTGTGCCCACCGTTGATGTGGCCGATCACGTCGGCGTCGGCCTCGAGCACCACGTGCTCGTCGATCAGGCCCGAGCCCGGGATCGACGGCCCCCCGGTGTGGATCGTGCTCTGGATGCCGTGGCGGCGCGCCCAGGCGACCATCCGCGCCGCCTCGTCGCCAGCCTTGACCGACCCCAATCCGATCTCGCCGAGCAGTTTCACGCCGGCCGCGGCCATCTCGGCGAAGTCGGACTCGACCATCCCCTTCTCGAGCACCGGCGCGCCGGCGAGCACCTTGACGCCGCCACCGACGCCGGCCGCGCGCATGCCGTCGAATGCGCGCTGCGCGGTGATCGCGAGCGCCTTGACGCCCACCACGTCCTTCGGGCGGCCCGGCAGGTGCACCTCGCCAGCCGACACCATCGTCGTGACGCCGCCGTGCAGGCACGACTCGATCCAGCCGAGCTGGTTCTGGCGCGGCGTCCAGTCGCCGAAGACCGGATGCACGTGCGAATCGATCAGGCCGGGCGCGAGCGCGGTCCCCTTCGCGTCGACGACGCGCGCAGCGGCGCCGGTGTCGCAATCCTTCTCGCGGCCGACCGCCGCGATCAGCCCGTCCTCGACGACGACGGTGTCCGCGTCGAGGATCGGGCGGTCGATGTCGCCCGAGAGCATCAGCCCGACGTTGCGGATCACGACCTTTCCGGACTTCTCAGCGATAGCGGCAGTCGCCATGGCGTTTCCTCCTGTGCCTGCGTTCGACCCGCGGGGCGCCGCCCGCGGCGGCGCCCCGCTTCATAAGGCGAGATACTGGCGGCGCACGGCCTCGTCGCCGTCGAGCTCGGCCATCGTTCCGGCGAACTTCACCTGCCCCTTCTCGAGCACGTAGGCCCGGTCGCTCACCGCCGAGGCGAACGCGACGTTCTGCTCCGACAGCAGCACCGACAGGCCTTCCTTCTTCAGCTCGACGATCATGTCGGCCATCTGCTCGACGATCACCGGCGCGACGCCTTCGGACGGCTCGTCGAGCAGCACCAGCCGCGGGTTGCCCATCAGCGTGCGCGCGACGCTGAGCATCTGCTGCTCGCCCCCGCTCATCCTGCCTCCCGGGCGATCGGGCATGCGACCGAGGTTCGGGAAGAGCTCGAACAGCCGCTCGACCGTCCACGCCGGCGCGCCCGCGCGCGGCGGGCGCCGGCCGACCTCGAGGTTCTCGATCACCGTCAGGTCGGTGAAGATCCGCCGGTCTTCCGGGACGTAGCCGAGGCCGGCGCGGCTGATACGGAAAGCCTCGAGGCCGTCGATGCGCTCGCCGGCAAAGACGATCTCGCCCGCGCGAGAGGCGAGCAGGCCGATGATCGCCTTCATCGTCGTGCTCTTGCCGGCGCCGTTGCGCCCCATCAGCGCGACGACTTCGCCGTCGCCGACTTCGAGATCGACACCGAACAGCACCTGCGCGCGCCCGTACCAGGCGTCGAGTGCGCGCACCGCGAGCAGCGGCGCTGTCGTCGCGACCCCGCTCATCGCGCGCCCGCTCATGGCCCCCCCGCAGCCGGGCCGCCCGCGGCGCTTCGTCCGGCCTGCCCGCCTGCCCGGTCCCCGGATCGCTCCCCGGCTCGCGCCGCCCTCACCAGCCGGCCGCTGCCGAAGTAGACCTCGCGCACCTGCGCGTCGTCGCGAATCGCCTCGGGCGTGCCCTGCGCGATCAGTGCCCCGCGCGCCAGCACCATGATCCGGTCGGCGTGCGCGAACACCACGTCCATGCTGTGCTCGGTGAACAGCACGCCGATGCCGCGCTCCTTGACGAGCCGACGCGTGAGCTGCATCAGCGCGTTGCGCTCCTGCGGTGCCATCCCCGCGGTCGGCTCGTCCATCAGCAGCAGCGTCGGCTGGTTCGCCAGCGCGATCGCCAGCTCGACCGTCTTGATGTCGCCGTAGGCGAGCGTGCTGCACGGCTCGTCGGCCCGGTCGCGCAGCCCTACCGCGGCCAGCAGCTCGAGCGCCTCGTCACGATGCAGCGACGCCGCGCGCGGCCAGATCCGGAACAGCTTGCCGTGGTGCGACAGCAGCGCCATCTGCACGTTCTCGGCCACCGTCATCGACGCATAGGTGGCCGCCACCTGGAAGGTGCGCCCCACCCCGAGCCGCCAGATCTCGCGCGGCGGGCGCCCGGCGATCTCGCGGCCGGCCAGCACGACGCTGCCGGCATCGGGGACGAGCTGCCCGTTGATCATGTTGAAGCAGGTCGACTTGCCGGCGCCGTTCGGGCCGATCATCGCCAGCAGCTCGCCGGCGGCCAGATCGAAATCGACGTCCTGCACGGCCTGCACGCCGCCGAACGCCTTGCGCAGCCCGCGAACCTGCAGCAGCGCGCTCACCGGCGTGCTCCCGGCGCGCCGCGCCAGCGCCAGCGCTCCCAGGCCGCCGCGAGACCACCGACGATGCCCTGCGGAAAGGCGAGCACCAACCCGAGGATCGCCAGCCCGAGCAGCGCGCGCCAGTAGTCGGTGGCACGGCTCACCGAATCCTGCAGCCAGGTGAACACCGCGCTGCCGACGATCGGGCCCGCCAGCGTCTGCACGCCGCCGAGCAGCACCATGACCAGTCCGTCGATCGAGCGCCCCACGTGGATCGTCTCCGGCGAGATCGAGCCCTTGCCGAACGCATAGAGCGCGCCGGCCAGCCCGCAGAACAGCGCGGCCGCCGCGAAGCCCGCCCAGTGCACGCCGATCACGCCGATGCCGGTGCTCTCGGCGCGCAGCGGCGAGTCGCGCCCGGCGCGCATCGCGTAGCCGAACGGGGAGAACAGCATCCGGCGCAGCGCGAAGACGCTGGCGCCGACCAGCGCCAGCGTCAGGTAGTAGTACGCGGTCTTCGATGCGAAGCGCTCCGAGGGCCAGATGCCCACCATCCCGTTGCTGCCGCCGGTCACGTCGTCCCACTGGAAGACGATCGACCAGACGATCTGCGCGAAGGCCAGTGTCAGCATCGCGAGATAGACGCCCGACAGCCGCACCGCGAACCAGCCGAAGAGCAGCCCGCCGGCGAGCGCGGCGAGCGGCGCCAGCGCCAGCGCGAGTTCCATCGGCAGCGCCAGTCCCTTGAGCAGCGCCGCGGCGCCGTAGGCGCCCAACCCGAAGTACGCCGCATGACCGAACGAGTGCATTCCGCCCGGACCCATGATGAAGTGCAGGCTGGTCGCGAACAGCACGGCGATCAGCACGTCGATCATCAGCACGGTCAGGTACGGAAACGACTCGCCCAGCAGCGGCAGCGCGAGCAGCACCGCCGCGAGTGCGATCACCGCCGCGACGCCTGCCCGCGACATCGGCCGGATCGGCGCCTCGGCGGCAGCCGCGCTGCGCACCGCGCCCTGCGGCTTGCCGAGCAGTCCCCACGGGCGCCAGATCAGCACCGCGGCCATCACCAGGAACTCGACGACCAGCGTCAGCTTGGAGAACGAGAAGCTCGTGCCGAAGACCTCGACGGTGCCGATCCCGTAGCAGATCGCCTTGATCTCGGCGATGACCAGCGCGGCGAGGTACGCGCCCGGAATGCTGCCCATCCCGCCGACGACCACCACCACGAACGCATCGCCGATCGTCGTCATGTCGAGCGCGAGGTTGGCCGGTTCGCGCGGCAGTTGCAGCGCGCCCCCGAGCGCCGCCAGCGCCGAGCCGAGCGCGAAGATGCCGGTGAACAGCCACGCCTGGTTGACGCCCAGCGCGCCGACCATCTCGCGATCCTGCGTCGCCGCGCGGATCAGCACGCCGAGGCGGGTGCGCCGCAGCAGCAGCCAGAGCAGCGCGAGCACCGCCGGCCCGACGAAGATGAGGAACAGGTCGTACTGGGGGAACTGCCGACCGAGGACGTCGATCGCCCCCTTCATCCCCGGCGCCTTGGGCCCGAGAAGGTCGTCGGGCCCCCAGATCGCGAGCGCCGCGTCGCGCAGCATCAGCACCACCGCGAACGTGGCGAGCAGCTGGAACAATTCGGGCGCGCCGTAGATGCGGCGCAGGATCAGGAGCTCCACCAGCGCCCCGAGCGCGCCCACCGCGAGCGCGGCGAGCAGGATCGACAGCCAGAACCCGAGTGCGCCGCCGCCCAGCGCCGGCATCAGCCACTGGGTCGACGAGTACGCGACGTACAGGCCGACCATGAACATCGAGCCGTGCGCGAAATTGACGATCCGCGTGACCCCGAAGATCAGGGACAGGCCGACGGCGATCAGGAACAGCGTCGACGCGCCGGCCAGCCCGTTGAGCAGCTGGACCGCGAAGCCCGAGATCATTCAGCGACGACCGCTTCTCAGTCGGCCGGGCGCAGCTTGCGGGTCTCCTCCGCATTGGGCAGCACCGACGCGCCATCGACGTAGCGGTAGTCCTTCATCACGCCCTTGCCGTCGCGCACCGTGGTCACGCCGACGTAGGCGCCCATCGTCGACTGGTTGTCCTCTGGCCGATAGACCATCGCGCCGAACGGCGTGTCGACCTTCAGGCCCTTGAACGCGGCAATCAGCTTCTCGGTGTCGGTGCTCCCGGCCTTGCGGATGCCCGCGGCGATCGACATCACCGACGAGTAGCCGACGATCGAGCCGAGCCGCGGATAGTCGTTCCAGCGTTTCTGGTAGGCATCCAGGAAGCGCTTGTGCTGCGGCGTGTCGATTCCGTACCAGGGGTAGCCGGTGACGATCCATCCTTCGGGCGCCTCGTCCTTCAGCGGATCGATGTACTCGGGCTCGCCGGAGAGCAGGCTCACGACCGCGCGGTCCTTGAACAGTCCGCGCGTGCTGCCCTCGCGGACGAACTTGGCGAGGTCGGCACCGAACAGCACGTTGAAGATCGCGTCGGGCTTCGCGTCGGCAAGCGCCTGCACCACTGCACCCGCGTCGACGCGGCCGAGCGCCGGCGCCTGCTCGGCGACGAACTCGACGTCGGGTTGCGCGGCCTTCAGCAACTGCTTGAACGTCGCCGCGGCCGACTGTCCGTACTCGTAGTTCGGATACACGATCGCCCAGCGCTTCTTCTTCAGCTTCGCCGCCTCCGGCACCAGCATCGCGGTCTGCATGTAGGTGGTCGGGCGCAGCCGGTAGGTATAGCGGTTGCCGTTCTGCCACGTGATCTTGTCGGTCAGCGGCTCGGCGGCGAGGAAGAACACCTTGCGCTGCTTGGCGAAGTCGGTGACGGCCAGGCCGATGTGCGACAGGAACGTGCCGAAGATCAGGTCGACCTTTTCGCGCGACACCAGTTCCTCGGCCACCCGCACCGCGTCGCCCGGATTGCCGTTGTCGTCGCGCGAGACGACCTCGACCTTGCGGCCGAGCAGCCCGCCCGACGCGTTGATCTCTTCCACCGCCAGCTCCCAGCCCTTCTTGTACGGGTCCAGGAACGCCGGTTGCGCCTTGTAGCTGTTCAGCTCGCCGATGCGGATCGGCGTCTGGGCCTGAGCGCCGGCGCCGAACACGCACGCCGCGAACAGGGTGGCTAGCAGTCTCTTCTTCATGCTGGTCTCCGTCCTGTGGTCTCTACATGGTCTCTACGACACACCCGAAGCGAGGCCCTCGCCCGCGGCCCTGCGCGCCGGCCGCGCGCTCAGCGCAAGCCGTCCTTGCCCTGGATCTCGTGCTTCTGCAGCCCGCCGATTCGCGCCAGCGGCCGGCCGCTGTCGGTGACGGCGACCGCCACGACGATCTCGCCGGCACGCGGCGCGTCGGGCACCCGCGCCTCGATCGCGTCGAAATGGCTGCGCACGTAGGCCGCGTCCTTGTGGCCGAGCGGCACGTCGATCGCGGTGCCCGGCCCGCCCATCTTCTTCGCCGACGGCACCAGCGCCGCCCCCTTCTCGACCGCCTTGCGCAGCGGGGCGCCGAGCTTCGGGTGAAGGATCGCCGCCGCGTGCTCGAGCTCGCCCTTCTCGCCGACGATCGCGGCCTTGCCGTAGCTCTCGGCCTGGCCCGGCGCGATTCCGAGCGCCTCGACGCAGCGCGCGCCGAGCAGGCCGCCGAGCTCCTCGCCGATCGCGACCAGTTCGTCGAGCTGCTCGACGTAGCGGCCCGCGTACGGGTTGGCGATCACGGCGATCGCCAGCGCGCGCCGAGTCGGCGGCTCGACCTTTCGGCCCATTTCGATGCGCGTCTCGTCGACGGTGACGATCAGCTTGCGGATGTCGGCCGGCATCGGCTGCTCCTGTCGGTTGCGAACGGCCCGCGCTCAGCGCAGCCCGTCCTCGCCCTTGATCTGGTCGGCGCGCAGGCCGCCGACCCGTTCGTGAATCCGCGGGCCCGTGCTCATCGCGAGGAAGAACACGATCTCGTCGCCCGCGGGCGCGCCGGGCACGCCGACCTCGATCGTGTCGAAGTGGCTGCGCACGTAGCTGGCGTTGACGTGGGTCATCGGGATGTCGATGTGCGTGCCGGGCCCGCCCACCTTGGTGTTCGACGGCACGATCGCCTTCGTGCTGACGCCGCGGCCCTCGAGCAGTTCGCGCATCGCGTAGCCGCCGGGCACGTGCCACAGGTGGCCGTGCTCGGACTCGCCGTCGACGCCGACGATGCCGCCCTTGCCGTACGACTGGATCGCCGCCGGCTCGAGCTTCATCGCGGCGAGCAGCCGCTGCGCGAGCTCGACCCCGACCGGCTTCAGCGCCTCCATCATCGGGACGATGTCCGGCTCGTAGCGTCCCGAGTACGGATTGGCCAGCACCACCGCGAGCACGCCCCGTCGCTGCGGACGCACGCCGCGCGGCCCGAACTCGTGGAAGACGTCCTCGACCTGCGTCCAGACTCGACGGATCTCGATCATGCCAGCGCCTCGATGCGGTGATCGGCGACGATACGCGAACGCCCCTGCAGCGACAACATCGCCTGCGAGACCAGCCCGAGGTCGATGCAGCGTCGCGCGAAGCGCTCGCCGCGCCCGAGCGCGGCCGCGACGGCGTCGGCCGGCAGCGCGCCGACCGAGACGGTGACCAGCCGCTCGCCGAGGTCGCTGTCGTCGCGCAGCGAGGACGCCGGCGCGCGCTGCACCGCCGGGTGAACGACGTCGACCGCGTTGGCGATCAACGTCGCCGCAGCGTCGGCCATCGCGGCGGTGTCGGCCAGCACCGTCACCGCGTCGGCCACGCCGAGCGAGAAGCTGCGGCCGCGCCAGCCCGAGGTGGCGATCCCGCGCGGCGCGTCGGTGTCGGCGATGCGAAGCCGGCTGTCGATCGACGGCGCGGCAAGGTCGGTGACCATGCCGACGTCGACCGATGCGCCGTCGGCGAGCCACAGCGCGATGTCGCCGCCGTTGTTGACCCACGCGCGGCGAACGCCCGGACGGGCGAAGTGCGCGACGATCTCCTGCGCAACGCTGCCGGCCACCGCCGCCATCGGCGTCACGAACAGCCCGAAGCGCTCGGCGTACGGGCGGCAGGCGTCGGCCATCCGGCGCGCGATCGGGCCCCGGGGCGCGTCGCCGCGCGCCACCGGCGGGCATGGCGCGCGCAGCAGCGCGAGCTCCCCGACCAGCTCTTCGAGCACCCCCGCGAAGCGCGCCCAGGCGGATGCGAGCGCGAGCCCGACCGCCGCCGCGTCGCCATCGACACCGATGACCAGGTCGATCGGTCCGTGCTGGAAGTGCCAGCGCCCGTCGCCGAAGCGGGCCCAGGCCGCGCCGGCGTTCATCGCGCGCGGCTCCCCGGCACGCCGGCGAGCGGCCACGGATTGATCGGGAGGGCGTCGACGATCCTGTGCCGCTCGGTCGCGACGACGTCCTCGACCGGCCGCACGCGATCGACGTGCCCGCCGAGCGCGGCATAGACGTCGCGGCGCATCGTGAACTCGATCGGCGCGACGATCGCCGGCGTGGGCACGCTGCCGAACGAGTTCGCCGGCATCCGCGTGACGTCGACCATCACCGTGATGCCGCCGCCTGGCCAGATGTATGCCGGCGCGCCGCCGCAGGTGACGTTGGTGAGCAGGTCCTTGATCGAGCGCGTGAGCAACACCGGATTCTCGGTGACGCCGGCGCGCAGGCTGCCGCCAGCGCCGCCGACGAACAGCACGGTGGCGAGCGCGGGTTCGCAGTTCTCGCCGATGCGCTCGACCACCCTGCGCACCGCGGCCGGCATCGGCGCGCGCTGCGGCCGCAAGGCCTCGTCGAGCTCGAACCACTCGGCGTGCTCGCCGGTGGTCGACACCATCAGCAGGCG
>CALMSQ010000507.1:0-19088 GCA_937872345.1 uncultured Burkholderiales bacterium
TTGCTCTTGATGAGGCCGAACGGATTCGTCAGTCCGGAGCGCGGCGCTGGATGGCCGCTGCTGTACAGCGCATCGCGTGTCGCCGAGAAGCCCATGTAGTCGTGCGCAGGGCCTGCAGCCCTGGACCAGCGCCCCTTGCTGAACACGGCGAGGCCATGATGGCTGGGAATGAGGAGTTGCTGACCGTCCGCGCTGTAGGACAGGCCGTGAACGTGGGTCAGCGTGATCGCAGGGTCGGCAAACACTGTCGTTGTGGCGAACACGGTCAGTGCCAGTGCGAGCGGGAAGGCGTGAAAGCTTCTCTTTCTGAAGAGCATGTCGATCCTTGGTCGTCGATGAAAAAGCTGCCTCGCCGCTGAAGGAGTCGAGGCGAGCGAACGCTTGCGTTCGCGCTGATCAGCAGGAGCAGGTCGTGCTGTTGCCGCGAAGCGGGCGCGGCTTCACAAGCGGGCTACACCGCAGGATCAAATGCGCAGGCGACCGGTGCGCCAAAGAGGGGGCGGTGTGGTGGGTCGCAACAACTCGGGCTGCTGCGCGTGCCTCATGCCTGCGAGTGCGGATGGATCCGGTTCGGGAAGAACGAAGGCCAGGACAAACGTCTGCTGAATGGGTGCAACCGACCGAGATTCGGAGGTTTGCCCGTCGTGAGCGCAGTGCTGGTTGCAAAGGTCCGGCGGTTGCGCATCGAACGCGCCGTGTGATTGCGTCGCCATCTCCGGGCAGGGAAGACCGTGCGAGTCAGACGCAGCCTGCGTCTGTTCGCTTGTCGCATGCGGCCACGACGGGCACGCGTATGCCGCCACGGCGAACTGCGTAAACAGAATCCCGAGCAGCGCAACCCAGGCAAAGACCGAACGGCGGAAGGCTCTCATTGGCGTCCAATTGTAGCGATCGGAACCGGGTCCCGCAGTTCATTAGCAGGGCGCTTCACGGCGCTGCCGGAATTGTCATCGGTTCGCGGATGGGTCGTCGCTCTCGCGTTTTTGTTCGGCGCCATGCTCGTTCGAGCTACTTTAGGGGGGTGGCGTGAGCCAAGGAGCTTCTGCCCCTCCGGTGCTATAATTCGCCGCCATGCGTCGATGTGTGTTCGCACTGTTGTTGTTCGTTTTGCCGTTCCAGCTCGTCTGGGCGTCGGCAGCGCCTTACTGCGCGCACGAGACGAACACGTCGGCCAGCAAGCATTTCGGCCACCATGAGCATCACCACCAGGCTGTGGGGGAGATCACGCCGGCGCTGGACGACAACGGTACCGGCTCGGACACCTACCACGCCGACTGCGGAACCTGTCACCTCGGCTGTGCCGCCACGCTTTCGGCGCCCATCCCCTCCTCAGCGCTCCTGCTTCCCGTAGCGCCCCCGATCGCCGGGGCCTCGTCGTACACCTCGCACGTACCTTCCGGGCCCGAACGTCCTGACCGAAGCGATGTCTGCGCAGCCGTGCGATCCGGCGGCGGCGTCGTGTCAGGTACGCACATCACCTGAAGACTCCGACTTCGCATCCGGATCGCTTCTGTCGAAAGGCAAGAAGGATGATTCGATGCGATTTTCTTTCCTGGCGTTGGCTTTCGTACTGGTCGCCTCGGCGAACCCGACGATCGCCCAGAACCCGCCTAAAGCTCTCCTGACCCTGGACGAGGCGATGCGCCTCGCCGAAATCGCGCACCCCGTGGTCCGTTCACGGGAAGCGCAGCTCGCCGCGGCGGAAGGCTTGCGCCGCGAAGCGGCGGCGCCGTTCGTCGACAACCCCGAAATTGGCGTCGAACGGGCGCGCGTTAGCGCGGAGACGCCCGACGGACGCGCGCGCGAGTGGGCGTTCGGCATTGCGCAGCCGATCGAAACCGGGGGTCAGCAATCGCGCCGGCGCGAGGCCGCTGCCGCGACCCTCGATGCCGTTCGAGCCGGAATCGACGATGCTCGCCGCCTGGCACGCGCCGAAGCGGCGCTGCGCTTTCACGCGGTGCTCGCCGTACAGCGGCGCGTGCAGATCGAGCAGCGAGCGCTCGAGCTGTTCGAAGACACCGCGCAGGCGATCGAAAAGCGGCGCGCTGCCGGCGAGGACACCCGGCTCGACGCCAATGTCGCGCTGATCGAAGCTGAACGCGCGCGCAACGCGCTCGCATTGGCCCGCGAGAATCTGCTCGATGCGCGCGCGGCGCTGGGCACGGTGCTGCAACTGCCGCCGGCCGCCATGCCGGAACTGGCCGGTGATCTTTCCGCACCGGCCGGCGAGACGCCGTACCGGCTCGATCGTCTGCTGGCCTCTGTACAGAACCTGCCGAGACAGCGTGCGCTCGCCGCACGCCAGGATGCGGCCCGCGCTCGCGTCGCCCTCGAGCGAGCGAACCGTTACCCGGACGTCACGGTCGGCCTGAACGTGGGCCGCGAAGGGCCGGCCGGCGCGCGTGAACGCGTCACGGCGCTTTCGGTCTCGGTGCCGCTGCCTCTGTTTCAGCGCAACGACGCGGCGCTCGGACAGGCGTTGACGGAAGCGACGCAGGCCGAGATCGAGCGCACCGTCGGGACGCGTGACGCACAGGCGCAGGTGCGACGACTGTGGAGTCGACTGGACAGCCAGCGCGAACGCTTGCAGCGCCTGCAGGGGGCGATGGTCTCGGCCTCCGAGCAAAACCGCCAGCTCGCGGCGAAGTCTCGCCAGGCGGGACAAATCGGCCTGCTCGATCAGCTGCTCGTCAACCGCCAGGCGCTCGATGCGGCGCGCGAACTGAACGACGCGCTCGCCGAGTACCACGCGACCCGAATCGAACTCGAAGAGGCGGCCGGCTGGCCGCAGGAAGGATCCACGAAATGACGATGGTGCTAAACGACATGCGGCGCGCGCTGCGCCTGGCGGGTCTGGCAGTGGCGCTCACCTTTGCGGCCTCGCTCGCCGCCTGCGGCAACAGCGAGGCGCAGAACGAACCTGCTGCAGAAGGCGGACAGCACTCCGAACAAGCGGCCGGGCAGAAGGAAGACGGCCACAACGAGAGCGAGGAGCTGACGCTGACCCCGGAGGAAGCCGAGCGAGCCGGCATCAAGGTCGAGGAGATCCGCCCGCAGGCGCTCGGCGACCAGGTCGTCGTGACCGCGACGATCCGGCCCGATCAGGACAAGCTCGCGCGGGTCGCGCCACGCATCGAAGGTCGCATCACTTCGGCGCCCGCGAAGCTGGGCGATCGCGTGCGCGCAGGCCAGGCGCTGGCGACGCTCGACAGCGTCGCGGTCGGCGAAGCGCATGCGGCCTGGGTACAGGCGCAAGCGGAGCTGCGAATCGCGCTGGCCGACTTCGAGCGCGCCGAGCGACTCGACGCCGACGAAATCATCGCGCGCAAGGACTTCCTGCGGGCGCGATCCGACCGCGACAAGGCGGCTGCCACGCTGCGCGCCGCGGAGCACCGGCTGCGGCTTCTGGGAGGCAACCCGAGCGCCAGCGGGGCTGCCGCCTCGGCCTTTGCGGTTACCGCACCGTTTGCCGGCACCGTGATCGAGAAGGGCGCAACGCTCGGGGAACTCGCGAGTCCGAGCGAGCCGTTGTTCACGGTCGCCGACCTGAGCACCGTCTGGATCCAGGCCGACCTGCCCGAAGCCGCGCTGGCCAAGGTGCACATCGGAGCGAATGCGAGGGTGAGTGTTCCAGCCTACCCGAGCGAAACCTTCGTCGGTCGCGTCGACTACATCGGCGCGGCGGTGAACAAGGACACTCGCACGGTGGCGGCGCGCATCGTGGTTCCGAATGAGGACGGGCGACTGAAGCCCCAAATGTTCGCGACGGCCACGATCGAAGTTGCCGGCGCAAAGCGCGAGGCGATCTCGCTGCCGGGTGACGCGATTGTGTTGATGCAGGGGCAACCCACGGTGTTCGTCCTCGAACACGGCAATTACGAGATGCGCGTCGTCGAACCGGGCGAACGCTTCGGCAACCGCACGGTAGTCAAGGCCGGCATCGAGGCCGGCGAGTCGGTGGTGACAGCGGGCGCCTACGCGCTCAAGGCGCGCAAGCTCAAGTCGCAGCTCGGCCACGGGCACTGAGAGGGGAAACATCGTGCTCAATGCAATCGTCGATGCCGCGCTGCGTTACAAAGTGCTGGTGCTGGTGGGCTTCGCCGTGCTGGTCGGGCTCGGCATCATGGCCTTCCGCCAGGTGCCGGTGGACGCCTTCCCCGACGTCACGCCGGTGCAGGTCAACATCTACACCGAGTCCCCCGGCGTTGCTGCCGAGGACATCGAGCGCCTGCTCACCGTGCCGATCGAGGCAGCGATGGCGGGGCTGCCCGACGTGGAGATCGTCCGCTCGGTTTCGCTGTTCGGACTGTCGTACGTCGGCGTCTACTTCGAGGACGACGTCGACATCTATTTCGCGCGGCGCCTGGTCGGCGAGAAGCTGCAGGAGGTGAAGGAGCGCCTGCCGCAGGGCTACGGCGAACCGGTGCTCGGCCCGAACAGCTCGGGCCTCGGGCAGGTGTTCTGGTACACGATCGAGGACGCCGACCGCAAACTCAGTGCGATGGATTTGCGCACGCTGCACGACTGGACCGTGCGGCTGATCCTGCGCACCGCGGCGGGCGTGGACGACGTGACGACCTGGGGCGGTCACGAGAAGCAGTACCAGGTGCAGATCGACCCGCGCCGTCTGGTCAAGTACGGTCTGTCGTTCCGGGAGGTGATGGAGCGGCTGGCCGCCAACAACAAGCAGGTCGGCGGCCAGTACCTGAACATCGGCGTCGAGCAGTACCTGGTGCGCGGCCTGGGGCTCGTGAGCAATGCGGCCGACATCGGCTCGATCGTCCTGGCCGAACGCGACGGCGCTCCTATCTACGTGCGCGACGTCGCCGACGTGAAGGAGGCGCCGGCCGTGCGCTTCGGTGCCGTGACGCGCGACGGACGCGAGACGGTGCTCGGCATCGCGCTGGCGCGCATCCACGAGAACGCGGCGACCGTCGTCGAGGCGGTCAAGGAGAAGCTGGCGGTCGCGCAGGCGGCGCTGCCCGAAGGCATCGAGCTGAAGGCGGTCTACGACCGTACGGAGATCGTCGAGAAGGCGCTTGCGACGGCCGAAGCCGCACTGCTCGAAGGCTCGATCCTGGTCGCGATCGTCCTGTTCCTGTTTCTCGGCGAGCTGCGCTCGGCGATCGTCGTCATCGTCACGCTGCCGCTGGCGATGCTGTTCGCGTTCATCCTGATGAACCAGTTCGGGCTGTCGGCGAACCTGATGTCGCTCGCGGGCCTGGCGATCGGCATCGGGATGATGGTCGACGGTGCGGTCGTGATGGTCGAAAACGCGTTCCGGTTGCTGTCGCACGCGCGCGAGTCCGGGCGCCCGATCAACCGGACACAGGTCGTGCTGGAAGCCGCGCGCGAGGTGGCGAACCCGATCGCGTTCGCGATCGGCATCATCATCGTCGTCTTCCTGCCGCTCTTCTCGCTGACCGGTCTCGAGGGCAAGCTGTTCAAGCCGATGGCGTTGACGATCACGTTCGCGATGATCGGCTCGCTGGTGCTGTCGCTGACGCTGGTGCCGGTGCTGGCGGCACTGATCCTCAAGCCCAAAGAGGAGAAAGACACCTGGCTCGTGCGCGGCGCAAAAAGGCTCTACCTGCCGCTGCTCGACTGGGCGCTCGACCGCAAGAAGACGGTGATCGGAGCCGCTGTGGCGTTGCTGGTCGGCGCCCTCGCGCTCTTTCCGCTGCTCGGCAAGGAGTTCATGCCGCAGCTGCAGGAGGGCGCCATCATGTTTCGCGTCGTCGGCATCCCGTCGACCTCGCTCGACGAATCGATCCGCGTCGCCAACGTGATGGACGCGAAGCTGCGCGAGAAGTATCCGCAGGTGCGCTCGGTGCTCGCGACGATCGGGCGCGCCGAGAAAGGCGAGACCGCCGACGTGAACTACATGGAGGTGCTGCTCGACCTGAAGCCGCAGGACGAATGGCCGAAGAAGCAGTCGTTCTCCGCGCTCGGTCACGAGATGCAGGAATACCTCGAAGCCGAGGTGCCGACGGCCGTGTTCGGCGCCACGCAGCCGATCCAGATGCGCGTCGAGGAGCTGATCTCCGGCGTGCGCGCGACGCTGGCCCTGAAGATCTACGGTGAGGACCTCGACAAGCTCGAGGATCTCTCCGCGCGGCTCAAGGGGGTAATCGGAGCGGTGCCCGGCGTGGCCGATCTGTCGGCCGAGGCGAACAAGGGCAAGCCGCAGATGGTGATCAAGGTCGACCGTCAGGCGGCGGCGCGCTACGGCATGAACGCCGACGACATCCTGAGCATCGTCCAGGCCGGCATCGGCGGCGAGACGGTTTCGACGATGATTCAGGGCACGCGCCGATTCGACATCGCGGTGCGCCTCGCCGAGCAGTACCGAGACAGTCCGTCGGCGATCGCGTCGATCCCGATTCGCACCGCCGAGGGTGCGCTGGTGCCGTTCTCGCAGGTGGCGACGATCGATCTCGACGAGGGCTACACCTTCGTGCGCCGCGAATCTCTGCAGCGCTATGCGGTACTGCAGATGGACGTGCAGGGGCGCGACGTCGACAGCTTCGTGCAGGAGGCCAACGCTGCCATCGCTGCACAGGTGGAGATGCCCACCGGCTACTGGGTCGAGTGGGGCGGCGCGTTCGAGAACCAGCAGCGCGCGATGGCGCGCCTGGGCGTGATCGTGCCGCTCACCATCGGGCTGATCTTCATCCTGCTCTACACCGCGTTCAACTCGGTGCGCCATGCAACGCTGATCATCGCCAACGTTCCGTTCGCGATCATCGGCGGCATCGTCGGGCTGTTCGTTACCGGGCAGTACGTGTCGGTTCCCTCGGCGATCGGCTTCATCGCGGTGTTCGGCGTGGCGATGCTCAACGGCATCGTGCTGGTGAGCTTCCTGAACGACCAGCGCAGACACGGACTGTCGATACGCGACGCCGTGCGCCGGGGAACGGAGCTGCGACTGCGGCCGGTGTTGATGACCGCTTCGGTGGCCATTCTCGGGTTGGTCCCGATGCTGATCTCCACAGGTGTGGGCGCCGAGACGCAGCGGCCGTTGGCCACCGTCGTCGTCGGCGGCCTGATCACCTCGACGCTGCTGACGCTGCTGCTGCTGCCGCTGATCTGGGAATGGTCGGAGTCGCGCGCAGAAGCGAAGCGACTCGCCACAGAGGCGGCCGATGAGCCGCATGCCCCCTTGCTTGCGACGCAGGAGCCGCGATGAAGGAGCCGCGATGAAGGAGATCAAAGCCTACGTGCATCAGAGCCGTATCGCCGACGTGATTGCAGCGCTCAAGTGCAGCCCCGTTTGGGGCGGAGAGCGCGGCGACAGCCGGCACAACCTCGCCGTGTACATCGTCAAGGGCTCGCTGCTGCCGCTCGACAGCAGCGAACGCCGTTATGCGGTGGACCTCGGCGACGAGGTAGTCAACGAGTACAAGCTGGAGTTGCTGTGCGAGGACGGCGAAGCCGATGTGCTCGTCGACGCGCTGGTCGCGGCGGCACGCACCGGGCAGTCCGTTGCCGGTTGGATCACCGTTTCGGATGTCGCTCGCGCGGTGTCGATCCGCTGACCGCGGGACGGGCGTGGTGAAGTGCGTGGCCGGCAGGACGCGTGTCTGCCCCTTTTCCCCAAGGGGCGACGACGAAGCGGCGCGAGCGGTCCTGGGAGGGTCGCTCGCGCCGCAGAGTGGGACCTCGACGCCGTCAGCCGCCGATCAACATTTCCATCCGCGCGCGGCGGTCCTGCGGCGACTCGTTGCGCATCTCGTCGACGACCTGCTGTCGGGATTTGACGGGACCAGTGCTCGCGAGCGGCAGCGGCACGTTGTGCCCGATCGAAGCGGGCGTTCCGCTCGTTCGGGCGGCATCGACTTCGGCCATGACCTGGGCGCGCGTCTTCGTGCTCTGGAAGTGATCGGGGTGGTAGGTGTACCCGGCCCCGCGAAGGGTGGGATGCCACTCGGCGCTGGCTTGCGCCAGCGCGGGCATGGCAAGCGCCGCCGCAACAAAGGGCAACAGGGTTCGATAACGAATGCTCATGGTGTTTCCTCTATCTACTACGAACCGCAGTTCGACTGCGAAGCCATCCGCGATGGCTTGCCGAGTACTGTAGGAACGCCGACGCAACGAGAACGCGTCCGGAAGATGACAACTTCGCCATCTTGTGCAGCATGTCCGTTGTGTCCCTGACGCGATGAAGCTGCTCGTAGTGGAGGACGAACTCAGGCTCGCCGCCTATCTGCGCAAGGGACTCGCCGAGGAGGGCTACGTCGTCGAAGTAGCGCACGACGGCATCGACGGCCTGCACCTCGCAATGGAAGGTCGACACGACCTGATCGTGCTCGATTGCATGCTGCCGGGGATCGACGGGATCAGTCTGCTCGCCGCCCTGCGCGAAACACGGCAGACGCCGGTTCTCATGCTGACGGCTCGCGTGCGCGTCGAGGATCGCGTTCGCGGCCTGAGGGCGGGCGCCGACGACTACCTCGTCAAGCCCTTCGCCTTCTCCGAACTGGTCGCGCGCATCGAGGTGTTATTGCGTCGTGCGCGTGCCCCCGAGAGTTCAGCGATGCTCGAACTGGCGGACCTGCAAGTCGATCTGCTGCGTCGGCGCGCGACGCGAGGCGGCACGCGACTGGGCCTGACCGCCCGGGAGTTCGCGCTGCTCGCCCTGCTGCTGCGCCGTCAGGGCGAGGTGCTTTCCCGCACCGAAATCGCGGAGCAGGTCTGGGACGTCAATTTCGATTACGGCACCAACGTCATCGACGTGGCGGTGCGGCGACTGCGCGGCAAGCTCGATGCACCCTTCGAACGCCCGCTGCTGCACACCGTACGCGGCATGGGCTACGTGCTGGAGGAGCGGGGGAAGTGAGCGGCAACCGGGTCGGGTCGCTGGGGCGTCGACTTTCCGGCTGGCTGGCGCTGCAGAGCCTCATGGGCCTCGTCGCCGTGTGCGCTGCCGTCTACGTCGTCACCGTCATGAGCTTCCAGGCGCGCCAGTCGGAGACGCTGCGCCAGAAAGAAGCACAAGTTCGTCACCTGCTGTCCGAAACGGTGGGCGGGCTCGATGGCGCGACGCTGCGGCACAAGCTCGACGACTTCCTCGTCGGCTATCAGAACCTGTCGCTGCATCTGTACCGCGCCGACGGCACGACGTTCTATGCGAAGTCGCGAGCTCAGCTCGCGGAACCTGGCACGCGGGAACTTCGCTTCGCGATTCCGATGGCAGCATCGGACGGAGCGAACATCCGAGCAATTCTGACCCTCGACACGCGCGACGAAGACCGGCTGCTTCGCCGGTTCGGCCTGACGCTGCTGGCCGCCGCCATGGCCGGCACCGCATTTGTTTCGGCCGGCGGCTACGCCCTCGTTCGGCTCGGACTGCGGCCGTTGCGGGACCTCGTAGAGCAGACGCGGGCGCTCGCGGCGGACACATTGCACCGCAGGCTTGATGGCTCGGCACAACCCGAGGAATTGCAGCCGCTGATCGGGCAGTTCAACGAACTGCTATCGCGTCTGGCCGCTTCGTACGAGCAGCTCGAGGGATTCAACGCCGACGTCGCGCACGAATTGTGCACTCCGCTGGCGACGCTGATCGGAAGCACAGAACTCGCCCTGCGAAAAGCCCGAGGCGCGGAGGAACTGCGCGAGGTGCTGGGTTCCAACCTCGAGGACTTGCAGCGTGTCGCGGGCATCGTGCAGGACATGCTGTTCCTGTCGCAGTGCGACCGGGGTGCGCATGCGCGCCGTACACGAGTCGATAGCCTGGCGGGCGTCGCGCTCAAGATTGCCGACTACCACGAGGCGGCCTACGCCGAAGCAGGCCTCGACCTGATGGTGACCGGCGAAGCCTCGGGTGACTTCGACGCCGCGTTGCTGCAGCGGGCGCTGTCCAACCTGCTGGCGAACGCAACGCGCCATGCTGAGCGCGGGTCCGTCGTGCGAATCGAGATTTCCCGCACCGGCGAAGAGGTACGGCTGGTCGTGGTGAACCGTGGCGCGCCGATCGCGCCCGAACACCTACCTCGCTTGTTCGATCGCTTCTACCGAGTCGACCGCTCCCGCAGCGAGGCCGACCGCAGCCACGGACTCGGGCTTTCGATCGTCGCGGCAATTGCAAAGATGCATGGCGGCCGCCCCATCGCAAGATGTATCGATGGCGAGACTGCGGTCGGAATTCTGCTGCGCGCGAATGCATCCACTCTCGATCACGAGCCGGAACCCTCCGGACCCGTCGCTGCCGCTAGCGGACTCGCGACGATGAACGCGGAGGAGGCCCTGTGATGGCACGTCATCGCGGCATTCATTCAACTGCGCCTCGCCGGTACGACGCCCATCGGGAGACAGCCAAATCATGAGCGCCCGTCGGAAGCTCCGTCTCGACCTGCCGTTGATACTTCCCGACGTCGACGATATCGAAGACCGCTGCGTCGAGCGCCTCGTCGACCGGCTCGCGGGGCGTCCTGGTATTACTGAAGCGCACATCGTCCCGTCTGGCGGCGTCTCGGCTGAGTTGTGCATCCACTACGACCCAAGCGCCATTTCGCTGAGCCGGGTTCGCGAGTTGGTGCAGTCGGTCGGCGCAGATTTGAGTGACCGGTTCTCTCACTTGCTGATCTGGGCCGACGGGCCCCTGGACGCGCACGCGGCACGCCGGATTGCCGAGCAGCTTCGCAACGTTCCGGGCGTGTTGGAAGCCGATGTGGGCGGGTCCGGCGCGCTACGGATCGAATACGACCGGCAGCAGGTTTCCCGCGCGGCGCTGCTCGAGCAGGCGGCTGAGTACGGAATTCGGCCTTCGGCGCTCACGCTGGAACTTCGGGCGCCGGGAAAGGAGGCGGAAACTGCACTGCGCGCGAGCGGCGGAAACGAGCAGGTCCGGGACGCCCTCCCGAGCGAAGTCGGCGAGCACGCCGAGCGCGATCACGCGCCCGGCGGCCTGTTCGGCGAAAGAACCGAACTCGTGTTTGCCGCGCTGGCAGGCCTGCTGCTGGCCTCCGGCTGGCTGATCGAGCTTGCCGCAGTCGGACCGTCGTGGCTGCCGACGACCTGCTATGTCGCTGCCTACGGTTTCGGCGGCTACTACACTTTCAAGGAAGCCATCGTCAACCTTCTTGCGCGCCGGCTCGAGATCGACACGCTGATGCTTCTGGCGGCCATCGGTGCGGCGGCTCTAGGCAAGTGGGCCGAGGGTGCGTTGCTGCTGTTCCTGTTCAGCATCGGTCATGCGCTGGAACACTATGCGATGGGGCGGGCCCGAAGGGCCATCGAGTCGCTGGCCGAGCTGGCGCCCGAGACGGCGACGGTGCGGCGTGGACGCGGCACCGAGGTGGTTGGCGTCGAGCAGCTTCAAGTCGGCGACGTCGTGATCGTGCGTTCGAACGAACGGCTGCCCGCCGACGGTGTGGTGGTCGTCGGACAAACGAGCGTGAACCAGGCGCCCGTCACGGGCGAGAGCGTCCCGGTCGACAAGCGGCCTTTGACGGACGCGAAGGAGGCACTGACGACCTTCGATCGCATAGCTGCCGAGCACCGCGTCTTCGCCGGCACGATCAACGGCTCCGGCGTCATCGAGGTGATAGTCGCGCGCCGCGCCGAACAATCGACGATGGCGCGGGTCGTTACGATGGTCGCCGAGGCGCAAGCCCAGCGTTCGCCGACTCAGCGGTTCACCGAACGCTTCGAACGAGTCTTCGTGCCGCTGGTGCTGGGGCTGATCTTCTTGCTGCTGTTCGCCGGGGTGGTGATCGACGAACCATTCTCCGACAGTTTCTACCGGGCGATGGCCGTACTGGTCGCCGCGAGCCCCTGTGCTCTCGCGATCTCGGTGCCGAGCGCGGTGCTGAGCGGCATCGCACGCGCAGCGCGCAGCGGTGTTCTGATCAAAGGTGGAGGACCGCTGGAGAACCTCGGCACGCTCAACTCGATCGCGTTCGACAAGACCGGAACGCTCACCGAAGGCAAGCCGAGACTGACCGACGTGGTCTCCATGCCGGGGTCGAGCGAGAATGAACTGCTTGCCGTCGCTCTGGCGGTCGAAGAGCACAGCGACCATCCTCTGGCGACGGCCATCGTATCGGGCGCACGAGAGCGGATGGATCCGCGCGTCGAGGTACCGGTAGCCGCCGATGTCGAGAGCATCACCGGGCGCGGAGTGCAGGCAATGGTCGACGGGGAGAGGGTCCACATCGCCAAACCGGTGTTGTTCTCGGAGCTCCCCGATTCGGAACTGCCGCTCGAGGTGGCAGCGGCGAACGATCGGCTCGTTGCTTCCGGTCGCACGACGATGGCGGTACGCAAAGGCGAGCGGTTCCTCGGCGTCATCGGCGTGATGGACACCCCTCGCGCTTCGGCAGCGCAGCTGATGGCGGAATTGCGGACGCTGGGTATCGAGCGACTCATCATGATTTCCGGCGACAACCAGCAGGTCGCCGAAGCGGTGGCCCGCAGTGTCGGGCTGACCGAAGCGCGCGGCGATTTGATGCCGGAACAGAAGGTCGAAGCGATCCAGGCGCTACGTCGCGAGCACGGCAAGGTCGCCATGGTCGGCGACGGCGTCAACGATGCGCCCGCGATGGCGAACGCGACCGTCGGCATCGCTATGGGAGCTGCCGGCTCGGACGTCGCCCTGGAGACGGCCGACGTCGCATTGATGGCCGACGACCTCGCACAGCTTCCCTTCGCGGTGGGGTTGTCGCGCAGCACGAGCAGGATCATCCGACAGAATCTCTACGTGAGTCTCGGCGTCGTCGCAGTGCTCATTCCCGCCACGGTTCTCGGCTTGAACATCGGCACCGCGGTGCTGTTTCACGAAGGGTCGACGCTGATCGTCGTGGCGAACGCGCTGCGCCTGCTGGCCTACAGGTTGCCAAGCTCCATGCGGAGTTTGTCGGTCATGCAGACGGAAGCAGCGTCTTGAGAGATACGGCGGCGTTCGACGAAACAGGAGATGCGCAGTGTCGACTCGCCGCGGTGCTCTGGAGGGGTTTCGGGTATAGAACAGGCCAAGCCTGGTCAGGGGTGCAGGCCAGCTCGGCGCGCGAGATGACGGTGGCGGCCGAGCGTCTGCCCGGCATCCGCAGGTCGATGAAGGCGGAGATGACTACGCAGTTCGTCGTCGGCGCATCGCGGGATGCGAAGAAAGCTGCGGTGTTACCTGGGGCAAGGCAAGCAAGCACACATGCGAGGACTTCCAGCGGCTGCTTGCTGCAGTACGGAATCGCGTCTACAGCATGAGCAGTAAGGGACGACCTGCGCCGTTCGCCGCTGTCAAGAGCCGGCGCTCTTGACTCTATACTGGCTATATAGTTTGCAATAGCGGTTGGAGGGCATTGCAGACATGGTTACTGACAACCCGACCCTTTCTGGCCGAACGAACTGCGGCTGCACGGCAGCCGAGGCTGTGAAGAACGATCGGCGGGGCGCCCTCAAGGCACGCTACCGCATCGACAACATGGACTGTCCAACCGAAGAAGCGCTGATCCGCGGTCGGCTGGCGAAGGTGCCCGGCGTCGACTCGCTGGAATTCGATTTGATGCGGCGAACGCTCGATGTCCACCATCGCCTGCCCGATCTGGCTCCGGTTGAAGCCGCGTTGGCGTCGATTCGCATGAGTGCGCGGCATGTCGGCGACCCGCCAATGGGCTTTGAGGTGCTCTATCGAATCGACAACATGGACTGCCCCACCGAGGAGGCGCTGATCCGCGAGCGCCTGGGCAAGCTCGCGGGCGTTCATGCGCTCGACTTCAACCTGATGCAGCGCACGCTGCGGGTGCGCCACAGCCTGCCCGCACTGGGGCCGATCGAAGACGCGCTGTCGTCGATCGGGATGCGGGTGCAGCGCCAGGGCCTTGAACGGACGAGCACCACGCTCTCGATCGCAAAGATGGACTGCGCGACTGAGGAGTCGTTGATCCGCAGCAAGCTCGAGGGCATGGACGGAGTTGCCGGGCTCGAGTTCAACCTGGACACGCGCACGCTGACGCTGTCTCACACGCAGCACGCGCTGCCGATGGTGCTCGACGCGCTGCGGGGGCTGGGCTTCGAAGCCGAGATCGTCGGCGGGGCGACGGCGCCGATCGACGACAAGGCCAACGCGGTGCCCGACAGCCGTACGAATTGGTGGTCGCTCGCGCTGTCGGGATTCGCCGCAGCACTGGCCGAGGTCGTCGAATGGTCGGGTGGTAGCGACGCGGTCGTGATCGCGCTCGCGCTGCTCGCGATCCTGACCGGCGGGCTGTCCACCTACAGGAAGGGCTGGGTCGCGCTGCGTAATCGCAACCTGAACATGAACGCGCTGATGTCCATCGCCGTCACCGGTGCGATGGCGATCGGGCACTGGCCCGAGGCAGCCATGGTGATGTTCCTGTTCGCGCTCGCTGAGGTGATCGAGGCGAAGTCACTCGATCGCGCACGCAACGCGATACGCGGACTGCTCGATCTGACGCCGGAAACCGCAACGATCCAAACCCCGGACGGGACCTGGCGGGAGGTGCTGGCCAGAAGCGTCGAGCCAGACCTGCTGGTGCGCGTCAAGCCCGGCGAGCGCATTGCGCTCGATGGGGAAATCGTTTCCGGCCGGTCGGCAGTCAACCAGGCGTCGATTACCGGCGAGAGCCTGCCGGTCGAGAAGGCTTCCGGCGACAAGGTCTTCGCCGGCACGGTCAACGAATCGGGTTCGTTCGAGTTCCGGGTCACGGCTCGCGCTGGCGACACCACGCTTGCACGCATCATCCAAGCGGTGGAGTCGGCGCAGGGTCGGCGGGCACCGACGCAACGCTTCGTCGACAGGTTCGCGCGCGTCTACACGCCCGCAGTGTTTGTGATGGCCTTGCTCGTCGCCGTAATCCCGCCATTGGCCTTCGGTGGCGCCTGGATGGACTGGATCTACCGCGCGCTGGTGCTGCTCGTCGTGGCCTGCCCCTGTGCGCTGGTGATCTCGACGCCGGTGACGATCGTCAGCGGCCTCGCGGCGGCCGCGCGGCGCGGCATCCTCATCAAGGGCGGCGTTTATCTCGAGGGCGGCCGAAAGCTTGCGGTGCTCGCCCTCGACAAGACCGGCACCATCACGCACGGCAAACCTGAGCAGACCGACTTCTTCGCGATCCGGGCCGGCGACGAATCTCGCGTGCGGCGCATCGGGGCCAGCCTGGCGAGCCGCTCCGACCATCCGGTCTCGCAGGCGATTGCGCGCGCTGCACAGAGTGGCGGCATCATCTTCGGAGAAGTGGAAGACTTCGGCGCGATCCCCGGCTACGGGATCCACGGCCGCGTCGACGGTACGCTGTACCACCTGTGCAACCCGCGCTGGGTCGCCGAGCACCTGAGCGAATGCGCCACCGGGCTCGAGTCCCGGGTGCGTGCGCTCGAGCAGCAGGGCAAGACGCTTGTGCTTTTGGCCGACGACCACGCCGTGCTCGCCGTGTTCGCAGTCGCCGACACGGTGAAGGAAACAAGCCGGCAGGCAATCGCCGACTTGCACCGGCTCGGCGTTCGCACGCTGATGCTGACCGGCGACAACTCCCACACTGCGTCGGCCATCGCGCGTGAGGTGGGCATCGACGAGGCGCGCGGCGACCAGTTGCCGGAAGATAAGCTGAAGGTCGTCGAGGCCGAGGCCATGGCCGGACGCCCGGTCGGCATGGTGGGTGACGGCATCAACGACTCGCCGGCGCTGGCGCGTGCCGACATCGGGTTCGCGATGGGTGCGGCCGGCACCGGCGCGGCCATCGAGACCGCCGACGTCGCTTTGATGGACGACGACCTGCGCAAGATCCCCGGCTTCATCCGCTTGTCGCGCACGACCGCGCGGGTGCTGACGCAGAACATCGTGCTTGCGGTCGGCATCAAGGCGGTGTTCCTGGCGCTCACCTTCACCGGCCAGGCGACGATGTGGATGGCCGTGTTCGCCGACATGGGCGCGAGCCTGCTCGTCGTCTTCAACGGCCTGCGCCTTCTGCGGCAGCGCGACGTCGCATGACAAGGAATCGTGAGCGGCGTCGCGTGTGGCTGGCGGCAGGGGTTGCGGCCGCTGCGGCCTCGGCCGGGGTGGCTTCGCAACTGTGGAAGAAGCAGGCGCCGATCGCAGGCGAGGACGTCCCGTCGCAGGGCCGGGCCTCGGGAATCTGGCAGCTGCGGTTCCCGCAGCCAGGCGGCGCCGAGCTCGCCATGTCGTCCGTGCGCGGCAGTCCGCTGGTTCTCAACTTCTGGGCCAGCTGGTGCGCACCATGCGTCAAGGAGATGCCCGAGCTTGATCGCTTTCACCGCAACTTCGCCTCGCACGGCTGGCAGGTGGTCGGACTGGCGATCGACAACGAGGCGGCCGTCGTGCAGTTTCTCGATCGGGTACGCGTCGGCTTTCCGGTTGCACTTGCCGGCGTCGCCGGCATTGACCTGATGAAGAGCTTGGGCAACGACAAGGGCGTCCTGCCGTTCACGATAGTCTTCGACCGCCAAGGTTCTCCCGTGCGCCGGCATGTCGGCGAGACGAACTATCAGCAGCTCGAGGCCTGGGCGCGCAGTGGCAGCTAGCTGGTGCGCCTGATGTGAACCCGTGGATCTGAACTTGAAATTCTTCCTCTACGACTGGGCCGGAGCGAACCGGGCGCTGCTGGATTGGTTGCAGCCTGAAGCCGCCTCGATCGGTGCTCTTGCCTGGCTGGTCAGCACTGTGGGGAGCTACTGGGGTGCGCCGCTTGTGCTGTCTGCGATGGCATGGCGATCTCGGCGCCCCGCCGACACGCGAAACGCCGAAGCGATCGACCGCCAGATGCGGCGCTTCGTGCTGTCCGCGCTGATGGCCTTCGTTGTGACCTGGGCGCTGAAGCAGGCGTTGAATCTGCCGCGTCCGTTCGAGTTCATGGCCGTCGCCGAAGCGGTTCTCGGCACGCGCCCGTCGACGGGCAGCCTGCCGAGCGGGCATTCGGTCTATGTCGCGCTCCTGGCCGCAGCGCTTTGGCCAGTTCTGTCGCGTGCCGCTCGAGTCGTGCTGGTGGCGTTCGTCCTCGCGGTGGGGTGGTCGCGTATCGCGCAAGGCCTGCACTTTCCGGCCGACATCGTGATCGGGTGGATCATCGGTCTGTCCTGCGCGGCGCTTGCACGGCGGATCGTTCTCCCGCTCGAACCGTTACAGCACAGCTTGCTGCAACTGTCCCGGGAACGGCTGATTGGGTTTATCCGGGTCTCATCGGAGCCCCGGCCAAACCCTTACGGCTGGTGGACACTGGGCTTCGCGATTGCGGGCCTCGATCTGATTGTCAAGGCTGCAGTGCACAGCGGTCTTCCGTACGGAATCTCGATCCCCGTCACCGACTTCTTCAACGTCGTGCACCGCTGGAATACCGGTGCCGCGTTCAGCTTTCTTGCGAATGCCGGAGGCTGGCAACGCTACCTCTTCATTGGACTCGCCTTGATGGTATCCGGGGTTCTGCTGTGGCGCCTGCGGCGGCCCTTGCCTCGTGCCGAGGCGCTCGTCTACACCCTGATCGTCGGCGGCGCGCTCGGCAACGCGATCGATCGCATCGTGCGCGGCTACGTCGTCGACTACCTCGACCTTCACTGGGCCGGCTTCCACTGGCCGGCGTTCAACGTGGCCGACGTCTCGATCACGCTGGCAATCGCGGTGCTCATCGCCACATCGTTCAAGGGGCCCACGTTCGGTGCGCCATCTCCTGCGAACGAATAACGACAATGAGCAGTTCTCCGGCCCCGACCGTGAGCGTTTTCCGAGCTCAGGCGGAACGGCGCTTGACTGGTGCGCCGCGCGCCGCGGGGACAGCGAGTCCCTGGAGGATGCCGCACTCGGCTGCAGAGCGTTCGCCCTCGCAACAGTCGCGCAACGCTTGCAGCTGGCTGCGCAACCGCTTCAGCTCCCGCATGCGGCGATCGACCTGCCTCAAGTGCTCATCGAGCAAGTCATTCACCGGGGCGCATCCCTCCGCCGGGCCATCGGCGAACCGCAGCAGCAGCCGGATTTCGTCGAGCGACATATCGAGCGAGCGGCAATGCCGGATGAAGGCGAGCCGGTGCACGTCCGACTCGTCGTAGATCCGGTAGTTGCCCGCGGTGCGCCCGAGCGGGCGAAGCAGTTGCTCGCGCTCGTAGAAACGAATGGTCTGGATCTCTGTCTGAGTGGCTTGTGCCAGTTCGCCGATTTTCATGGGTTGTTGACCATCAGAAGCGAACACTGCATGCGCGACCGGCAAGCGGACCGCGGCAGGCAAGGAAGAGCCCTATGATCGACGACGACGTCGCGGCGGAGCAAGAGGCGCATTCGGACGCGCGCAACGCGGGCGAGCGACGGACGCTGCAGAAGGTGCTCGGCATCAATCTCGGGCAGTGCGCTGCCGGCGTCGCCGTCGGCGTATGGGCCATGTCGACCGCGCTGATCGGCGCCGCGCTGGACAACCTGGCCGATGCCGCCGTATACGCGGTGAGTCTTTACGCGATCGGGCGGTCGCCGCAGGCCAAGGTCCGTGCGGCCCGCCTGTCGGGGTGGTTGTTGATCGGACTCTCCATGCTTCTGCTGCTCGAGGTTCTCCGCCGATTCTTCGGCGGAGAACCGCCGATCGGGGCAGCGATGATGATCATGGCAGGCGTCAACGCCGTGCTCAACATCATTTGCTTGCGGCTGCTTCGGCGCCATGGAACGGAGGAAGTCCACTTCAAGGCATCGGCGATCTTCACCAGCAACGATTCGATCGTGAACCTCGGCACCGTCCTGTCCGGCGCTTTGGTGATGTGGCTCGGTTCGAACGTGCCAGACCTCGTGCTTGGCATTGTAGTTGCTTTGATCGCCGCGCGCGGTGGCAAGGAGATTCTGCAGGCGGCCGCCGACGAGGAGCCGGTGTGAGCGGGCCGCTCTCATCGCCGTAGTGCTTTCGCTCGTTACCTGCTTGGCATCCGCGCGTGAGTGTTGGTTCCGGCCGCATCCATGATCGCAATGAGCGTCGCCTTCCAGCGCACCTGCTCAGCCCGCACAGCACGACAACTTGCTTACGTCTTTGTCGAATGCGAGTGCGGCGAGCTTCAGCCCCTCGACCGTAGTGAGATACGGAAAGATCATGTCCGCGAGGTCATCGACGGTAAGGCTCTGACGGATTGCGAGCGCCGCGGTCTGAATG
>CALMSQ010000508.1:0-9840 GCA_937872345.1 uncultured Burkholderiales bacterium
CCCGTGCGTGACCTTCCGTCCCGAGCAGCGCACCTGGAAGGAGCAGGCCCACCCGGCGCCGGTCGGCCCGACCGACGACCCGGCCCGGGCCGCCCGCCGGATCATGACCGACGACGGTTTCAACATCGGCGTGCTGTACGCCGGCAATCGCGCGCCGTACCCGCTGGGGCCGCGCGCAGCCAAGCGCAGCCTTGCCGAGATCGAGGCGGAGTTCGAACTATGAATGCCAAGAGGACGAAGGCCCCGCGCACGCTCGACGAGTTCATGGTCAAGGCCTACGAGATGGAGATCGAGGCCTCGGAGCGATACGCCGAGTTCGCCGACGCGATGGAGACGCACAACAATCGCGAGGTCGCCGAACTGTTCCGCAAGATGTCCGAGATCGAGGGCAAGCACGCCACGCAGATCATGGCCGAGATGGGCTGGAAGTCGCCGCCGCCGCCTGGAAAGGTCGTCTGGGAGAGCTTCGAAGGGCCCGAGACCATCGCGATGGACGAAGTCCACTACCTGATGCAGCCCTACCACGCGCTGATGCTCGCGCTGGCCAGCGAAGAGCGCGCCGAGCGGTTCTTCGCGCGCATCGCCGAGGCGGCAACCGTCGACTCGGTGCGCACCGCAGCGCTCGAGCTGCAGGCCGAGGAGCAGGAGCACGTCGAGCTGATCAAGGCCTGGCTGCAGAAGGTGCCGAAGCCCGACCGCAACTGGGCCGACGACCCCGATCCGCCGCGCTACACCGACTGAAGCCCCCGCTTCGACCCGCCCTTCGATTCACCTCCACCAGGATCCGCCCATGGAAACCCTGCTCCCCGACGGCTGGGCGCCGCCGATCGGCTACGCCAACGGCATCGCGGTCGACGCCGGCCGCATCGTCTTCGTCGCCGGCCAGGTCGGCTGGGACGCGCAACAGAAGTTCCACTCCGAAGAGATCGCCCCGCAGTTCGACCAGGCGCTGCAGAACATCGTGGCGATCCTGGCGAAGGCGGGTGCGAAGCCCGAACACGTCTGCCGCATGACGGCCTACTGCTGCGACAAGCCGGCCTACATGGCCGCGCGCAAGGATCTGGGCAAGATCTGGCGCAAGCACATGGGCTCGCACTACCCTGCGATGAGCATGATCTTCGTCTCCGACCTGCTCGACAACCCGGGCAAGATCGAGCTCGAGGCGACGGCGGTCGTGCCGAAGTAGGCGTATCGGCGAAGGCGGCGTCGAACGCGGCGCCGCGCTACCGCGCCACCCCCCAGTAGCCGTAGGTCAGCGGCCCGATCGTGCGCGCCGCGAGCGGCCGCGGATCGAGCAGCCCCTCGGTCCATTCGACCGTGAAGCCGGCCTCGCGCAGGATCCTCGGCGGATCGCGCGTCAGGTGGCAGCCGCCGGCCAGAGGCGTCCACACCGGCTCGATGCGGTGTTGCCAGCGCTGCGCGCGCACCGAGCGCGCGGTGCCGTGCTCGGCGAACAGCAGTTCGCCGCCGCGGCGCAGCACGCGGCGCATTTCGCGCGCCGCCCGCGCGACGTCCGGGATCGTGCACAGCGTGAACGTGATCACGACGCTGTCGACCGACGCGTCGGCGAGCGGAATCGATTCGCCGGGCGCGCCGAGGAACTCCACCGGCACCCGGCTCGCCGCTACGCGGCGCTGCGCGAGCGCGCGAATGCCCTCGCCCGGCTCGAGCGCGAGCACCCGCTCGACCTTGCCCGGATCGTAGAACGGCAGGTTCAGGCCCGAGCCGAAGCCGACCTCGAGCACGCGTCCGCGCGCGAGCGGGACGACCAGCGCGCGCGTGCGCGCCAGCGACGGGGAGCCGCAGGCCAGGTCGACCAGGCGCGGCAGGATCAGCCGTTCGTAGAAGTCCATCCGAGGCGAAAGATACAATCGACGCTCACGCGGCTGCGCCGCGCAGGGCGACACCGAATGAGCCACCCGGCACACGATACCAGCGGCGAAGCGAAACGGCTCGAGGCGACGCCGCGCGTGACGATCGTCGTCGCGCGTGCGCGCGCCGGCGTCATCGGCGCCGGCAACGCGCTGCCCTGGCGCCTGCCCGAAGACCTCGCGCACTTCCGCACGACGACGATGGGCCACGCGATCGTCATGGGCCGCAAGACCTTCGAGTCGATCGGCAAGGCGCTGCCAGGCCGCCGCACGATCGTCGTCAGCCGCGATCCGCGCTGGTCGCACCCCGGCTGCGAGAGCGCGACGACGCTGCGCGACGCGATCGCTCTCGCCGGGCAACCGGGCCCGGATCCGTCGATCGCGACCGACGAAGTCTTCGTCGTCGGCGGCGCGCAGCTCTACCGCGACGCGATCGCCATCGCGCAGCGCGCGATCGTGACCGAGATCGAACTCGACGTCGCCGGCGACGCGCATTTCCCGGAGCTTGACCGCGCGCAGTGGCGCGTGGCGTCGCGCAGCGAGCGCCAGTCGAGCAGCGGGCTGCGCTACACGATCGTCGACTACCGCAGGGCCTGACGCTCAGCGCTTGCCGAACGGTCGGCGCCCGTCGAGTTCGGCGAGCGCCGCAGCCGCCTGCGCGACCAGCGCGTCGCGCCGCGCCGCCAGCCAGCCCTGCACGAACCAGTCGCGCGGTTCGACCGCCGATTCGCGCCCGTAACGCTGGCCGGCCAACACGAGGTCGCCGAGTTCGCCGAGCGCCTGCTGGGCCGCTCGCAGGCTTTCGACGAAGCGACGCATCTCCTTGCCGCCGAACAGCGACTCGACGAATTCGCTCGCGTAGCGCAGCCGCTTCGCCCGCCGGCGCAGCAGATGGCGCGCCGTGTCGTCGAGCTGCGCGAAACGGGGCGCTTCGCTGGCGATCGCGCGCTGCCAGCGCGCGAGCCGGCGGCGCGCGAGCGGCGCGAGCGTGGCGGACGCGGGCGGTCCGGAGCCCGAGTCGGCGGCGGTCTCGGCGGTCGAGCCCGAGGCCGAGTCGTCGGAGGATCGCGCCCCCGACCCAGGGGACGGACCGGCTGCCGGTTCGACAGCCCCGGCTTCCCGGACCTGGGCCGCATCGAGCCCGTGACGCCAGTCGAGCAGCGCCAGCAACCAGCGCTGGGTCGCATCGTCGGCGACCACGGCGGCGACGTCGTTCGTGCCCGCCGGCCCCGCGCGCCCATCCGCTGCTGGCGCTCCCGGCGCGCCGGCGCGCTGCAGCGCCGGCTCGATGTCCTGCGCGAGCACGTCCCGGTCGCGCGATGCGCCGAGCGCGCGGAACAGGTCACGCGCACCCGAAGCGATCGATTCGTCGACCGGCGGCACCCAGCCCCGGAACAGCCGGATCGCACTGCGCAAGCGGCGCAATCCGATCCGCAACTGATGCACGATGTCGGGGTCTTCCACCGACGAGGGCAGTGCGGTCGACCGGCGCGCCCGGCCCTCGACACCCACCGCAATGCCCAGCGCGATCGCGTTGACGAGGATCTGCGCGATGCACTCGTCGAGCACCGCACGCCACGCGTCGCCGACGCCGACCTTGCGCCGCAGCCTGACCGGCGCCGCGCGCCGAGGGCTCGCCGGCGCGCGGCCGTCGGCCAGCGCGTCGCCGCGCTCGGCCTTGCTGCGCGGGTCGACGAGCAGTCCGAACCTCGCGCGCCAGCGCTCGGCCAGCGCGAACAGCGCGGCGGGCGACCCCGACAGCAGCTCGAACTCGAGCTCGCAGACGCGAAGCTCGCGGTCGTGCGTCGCGATGCGCCCTTCGTCGAACGCGAGCTCGACGACGGCGCCTCGCGTTCGCAGCGTGCGCGTCGTTCTCCGGATGTCGGTCTCGTAGCGCTGCCGTAGCGGCTCCCCGTCGGCGAGCAACGCGGCCATCCGCTCGCCGGCCTGCGTGCCGGCGTGGACGGCCGGATCGAGGTCGGCCCCGGGGCGCAGCACCTCGTGCTCGAAGCGCGCCAGCGCCGCCTCGCCGCCGCGCTTCAGCGTCTGCACCCAGCGGCGCCCTTCGCGACGCAGCCGCAACGACATGCCGGCGCGCGCGAGCCGGCGATCGCCGGTGTCGAAATAGCGCGCGACCAGGCGCCGGGTCTCGGTTCGCGCGCCGCGTTCGCCGAGCGCCGCCCGCAGCGCCCGGCGCGCGCCGGCCGGCACGAGGAATTTCAGCTCGAACTCGACGGTCGATTCGGGCATGGCGATTCGGGCATGGAAAGGGGTTCGGTTCGAGCGCTGGCAATGACGCGGCCAGCTTACCCGCGATGGCGCTCCGGAAGGTTACGGCGCGTGAAACGTGCCGGACGGGTGGCAGCGCGCCGCCCGGGCTTCGCGCGGATGGGCTTCGGTAGAATGCGGCCGGAAGCCCCCGTAGCTCAGTGGATAGAGCATCCCCCTCCTAAGGGGAGGGTCGCACGTTCGATTCGTGCCGGGGGCGCCAATCCCCGGGCCGTCGCTGCCATGGCGCACGAACCGCGCATCGACCCGCCGGCCATCCTTCTGGCTGATCCATCCTTTTGGCCGATGGCGCGCACGTCTGCCATCGTGCATCCTGAAAACAGGAGGGTCGCCGCGCAGTTGACATGTGACGAACATGCAAACACCATACTTGCATGAGCACGATGATCCAGATCCGCCACGTCCCCGACGTTACGCACCGGAAGCTGAAGGCACGGGCAGCGCTCGAAGGCCTCTCGCTCTCGGATTTCCTGCTGCGCGAAGTGCAGGCGCTGGTCGATCGCCCCAGCCTGCCCGAACTGCAGGCGCGGCTGACCGCCCGCGCACCGGTCAAGACCCGCGTGTCCGCGGCGAAAGCGGTGCGCGCGGAGCGTGATTCTCGGTGATTGTCCTCGACGCTTCCGCCGCAATCGAGTTGTTGCTCAATGCGCCGCTCGCGTCGCGCATATCGGGCCATGTCTTCCGTGCAGGCGAGTCGCTGCATGCGCCGCACCTGATCGACGTCGAGGTGGCCCAGGTGTTGAGACGCTTCGCCCGGCTGGGCGAAATCGGGGCGCATCGAGCCGAACAGGCTCTCGACGATCTCGCCGACCTGCCGCTCACCCGTTACCCGCATTCGATGCTGCTGCCCGCCGTCTGGGCCCTGCGCGACAACGCCACCGCCTACGACGCCGCCTACATTGTCCTGGCCGAGGCGCTCGGCGCCACGCTGGTCACCTGCGACACGGCGCTCGGCTCGATCCCGGGCCACCGCGCCCGCGTCGAAGTCATCCGTTGATCGCAGGCTGCGGCAGTCGCCCTATTCCAGCGGCCGACACGATTCGGCAGCGCATCGCGGCAAACCGATGCGTGCATGGTCTTCCGCCCTGAGACGACGCCGATGAGCGATCATGCGACCATCCGAACGAGGCAGAGCGCGTGAAGCTCAACATCCTTTCCGACCTGCACCTGGGTGTCGGCGGGCTCGACCATCCGCGCAACGACGCCGACGTGGTCATCCTGGCCGGCGACATCACGCGTCCGCGCGAGGCCGCCGCCTGGGCGCTGGGCTTCGACAGGCCGGTGCTCTACGTGCCCGGCAACCACGAGTTCTACGGCGGCAGCATCGAGGGCACGATCGGCGAACTGCAGCGGCTGTGCGCCGGCACGCACGTGCACGTGCTCGACGACGCCGAGATCGTCATCGACGGCGTGCGCTTCCTCGGCAGCACGCTGTGGACCGATTTTCGCCTGTTCGACGACGAGCGCAGGGCCGCGTCGAAGGCCGAGGCGCAGCGCCTGATGCGCGACTTCAGCCGCATCACGCTCGCTGGCGAGGCCGGCCGCGTCTTCACCCCCGACGATTCGACGACGCTGTTCGATCGTCATGCCGCGTGGCTCGACGCGAGGCTCGCCGCGCCGCACGACGGGCCGACGGTGGTCGTCACGCACCACGCGCCGTCGCGCGGGAGCATCCATCCCCGCTTCGCCGACTCGCTGCTCAACGCCGGCTTCGTCTCCGACGCCGAGCGGCTGATCGGCGCCGACCGCGCGCAGCTATGGATCCACGGTCATGTGCACGACAGCTTCGACTATCGGGTGAACGGCACGCGGGTGGTCTGCAATCCGCGCGGCTACGCGAAGGACGGGGTGAACGAAAACCCGCTCTTCGACCCCGGCCTGGTCATCGAGGTCGGCTGAAGCCTGTTCACGCCGGATGCCTCGCTGCGACGCGCGGCCCGTGGTGCTGCAGCTGAGGTGGCATCGACACGATGGCCGGCGTCGCAGGGTCGCTGGCCGGGAAGGTTTCCATCAGCGCCTCGTCGAGCAACCATTCGTCGTGAGCCTGCGATCCGGCGTCTTCGGCGCCGCCCGCGGCACTCGACGCGCTGCGCATCGTCGTGGATCGGTTGCGCGAATTCATGCCCGCCTCCGTCGATTTCGCTCCAGACCGGACGACCGTATCACGATACCGATTACCATCCTCGACGAATGGGCGCGATCACTTCGAGCAGCTGCAGAGCGAGCATGCGCGGCTCGCTCGCCCACCCCGAATCGAACAAGCTGTCGACCCACATTGCGGCACGTGGGCCCCGCGGGCCGATGGCACGCCCGAAACGGTGATTCCCGATCGTCCTCAATCGGGCCGCCCGGCCGGCGCATCGCCGCCGCCGGCATGGCCCACGGCAGGCCCCTCCCACTCGGCCGACTCCAGTTCCGGCACCACGTCCGATCCCTTCGGAATCCGCAGATAGCGCCTGACGGCCCGGCCGATGCCGTAGACCAGTCCCCATCCGACCAGCAGGCCGAGCGCCATCAGCGTCATCGATCGCGCCCAATGCGCGAGGCGCGCGGCCGACCTGTACTGTCGCGCCATCGCCTCGGGGTCGAGCTTCTCGACGAATTCCGCGGCCACGCGCTTCGTGTACTGGTAGGCCTCCTTCGAGTCGAGTTCGGCGACCGACGGCTCGCCCTTGTCGTCGACCGCGTAGGCAATCTCCCGCTTGTGCGTCTTTCCCTGCAGCGTCCTGAAGCACAGCGTGACCGACAACTCGTCGGCCGCGCGAACGAACTCGCGGACGTCGGCCTCATCGCAGTCGTCGACCGGAACCGGTGCCGCGCCGGGGCCCTCGATGCGGACGACCGCCGAGACCTCGGGTTCCTGGATCGCGGTCAGCGCGACCCAGCCCGCAACGCACAGCAGTGCGATCGCGGCTGCGAGGCGTCGCGCAACGGCGAAGAAGTTGAATGACATCGTCGGGTTCGTCCTTCGAACGAGTCGCTTCGGCGCGACGCTCGCGGTTCCGGTCGGCAAACCACTCACATCGACAGCGACCCCTCCCGGAAATCGGTCCGGTCCAGCCATATGTTGACCAGCACGCTCTTGCCCCGTCGTGACATTTCGCGCGCCTGCCTCAATGCGCCGTCGACTTCTTCCATCCGCGTCACCAGCAGTCCTTCGGCGCCGAACCCGCGTGCCACGTCGTGATACGCGGTGCGCGCCAGCACGGTCGCCACGTCGTCCTTCAGCATCTTGACCTGCTCGCGCGCGATCTGCGTCCAGCCCGCGTCGTTGCCGACCACCGCGATCACCGGAATGCCGTGGCGCACGAACGTGTCGAACTCGGCCAGCCCGAAGCCGCAGGCGCCGTCGCCGAAGACGATCCAGACTTCCCGATCGGGCCGGACGGTGGCCGCTCCGATCGCGAAGCCCGCGCCCACGCCCAGCGTGCCGAAGGCGCCCGGATCGAGCCAGGTCAGCGGCCCGCGGGGGTGAAGCACGTAGCTGGCGGTCGCGACGAAATCGCCGCCATCGGCGACGAACAGCGCATGATCGCCCGCTTCGCGCTCGATCGCGCGGAACAGCGCGATCGGATTCACGTGCTCGCCGCGCTCGGTCGCCTGCCGGTCGATTTCGGACTCGCGGGCGTCGTCGCGCGCGCGCAGCGCAGCCAGCCAATCGGCGCGGCGCGAGGGCTCGTCGTCGGTTGCCCTGGCCGCCAGCGCCTGCAGGAACCCGCCCGCATCGCCCAGCGCCAGCACGTCGGGCCGCCGGTTCAGCTTCGCGTCGCGCGCGCTGCGGTTGGCAGCGATCAGCGTCGCGCTGCGGCGCACGTGCCGGCCGTAGTCGAGCCGGAAGTCGCAGGGCACGCCGGCCAGGAGCACGCAATCGGCTTCGCGCAGCGCCTGGCGGCGCTGGTGGCGCATCTGCAGCGGATGATCGCGGCCGAGCAGTCCGCGCGCCATCCCCGACAGGTAGACGGGAATGCCCAGCCGCTCCACCGCGGCAGCGAGCCGCCCCGCTTCGGGCGCGTTCACGACCGCCTGGCTGCCGATCACGGCCAGCGGACGCTGAGCCTTGCCCAGCGCGACCCGCGCGGCGCCGATGGCGGCATCGCCGACTGCCGGCGCGCTCGCGTCACGCACGCGCGGCGCCGTCGCCTCCTGGCTGCCGTCGAACATCCGGCGCACGTGACGGCTCAGGTACCAGCGCAACGCCCGGTCGGGCAGCGAGGTACCCTTGCCGCCGGCGTCGGCGTACCACTGGCGGATCGACGCTTCGTCGTACAGCAGGTCCACCGGGCACTCGACGAAGACGGGCCCGGGCACGGCCGAGCGCGCGAGCGCGAACGCCTCCTCGACTGCGGGGCCCAGGTCGCGCACCCGCCTCAGCTTGAAGAAGCGCTTGACGTGTGGCTCGACCAGCGGGCGCTGGTCGATGTCCTGCAGCGCGCCGCGCCCCTGCAGCGCGGTCGGCGCCGCCCCCCCGAGCAGCACCAGCGGCGACTGCGCCAGCTGGGCGTTCTTCAGCGCGGTGATCGTGTTCGTGATGCCCGGCCCCGCGGTTACCGCGGCCACGCCCGGCAATCCGGACAATCGTGCGGCAGCGTCGGCGGCGAAGACCGCGGTCGCCTCGTCGCGCACGTCGACGATGCGGATGCCGCGCGCGCGCGCGGCGCTCAGGATCGGCGAGATGTGGCCGCCGCACAGCGTGTAGACGCAGGGCACGCCGTGCGCGTGCAGCACCTCGGCAATGCGGTCGCCGCCGTGGCGCGCCGGTGTCACCGTGGCGCTCATCGTGTCAGGCCCATTGCACCTTCTGTCCGCCGGCGTACCAGCGCTCGACCTGCTCCTGCACGGCCGCCTCGATGCGGGTGCGCCGCACCTTCATAGTCGGCGTCAGGAACCCGTTCTCGATCGCCCAGGGCTCGCGCGTGACGACGATCATTCGCAACTGCTCGTATTCGGCCACCTCGCGGTTCACCTCGTCGAGCAGGCGCTCGAGCTCCTGCTGCACCTGCACGCGCACGGCCGCGTCGCCCAGCCGGGGACGCAGGTCCTCTGCGAGTTGCACGATCGCGTAAGCCGCCGGCTGGCCCACGCCCGACACCAGCGACAGCTCGACCATCGGGTGCGCGTTCAGCCGGTTCTCGATCGGCGCCGGCGCCACGTACTTGCCCTTGGCGGTCTTGAACAGCTCCTTCGCGCGACCGGTGAGTCTGAGCATTCCGTCCTCGCGCAGTTCGCCGAGGTCGCCGGTGCGGAAGAACCCGTCCTCGGTGAACGACTGCGCGTCGAGCTCGGGCTGCTTGTAGTAGCCGACCAGTCGCGCCGGCGACTTGATCTCGATCTCGCCTTCCGGGCTGATCCGCACCTGCACGCCGGGCAGCGCCACGCCGACGTAGCCCGGCGCGTTGAAGTCCGCGTTCGAGCTGTGCGAATACGAGTTGTCCTCGGTCATCCCGTATCCCTCGTACAGCGCAAGGCCGATCCGCCTGTACCAGGCGATCAGGTCGGGGGGGATCGGCGCCGATCCGCTGCCTGCGACGATGACCTGGTCGAGCCCCAGGCCCTTGCGGACCTTGCGTGCGACGAGCTTGCCGACGATCGGTATCTTCAGCAGGCGGTCGAGCTTCGCCGGCGGCATCTTCGCGAAGACGCCCTGCTGGAACTTCAGCCACAGCCGCGGCACCGAGATGAA
>CALMSQ010000509.1:0-9838 GCA_937872345.1 uncultured Burkholderiales bacterium
TTCGACGGCTTCGAGCTCGCGGTGCGCGGCATCGTCGGCCAGCAGATCACGGTGAAGGCGGCGCGCACCCTCGTCGGCAGGCTGGTCGAGCGTTACGGCGAGCCGATCGACGGCGCGGCGCCTGCCGGGCTCGAGCGGATCTTTCCGTCGCCGGCGCGGATCGCGGCGCTCGAGCCTGCGTCGATCGCCGGGCTGGGCATCGTGGGCCGCCGCGCCGCGGCGATCCGCTCGCTGGCGCAGGCGATCGTGGAAGGCCGTCTCGCGCTCGAGCCGCGCGTGCCGGTCGACGCGACGATCGCGGCGCTGCAGGCGATTCCGGGAATCGGCGACTGGACCGCGCAATACATCGCGATGCGCGCGCTGTGCTGGCCCGACGCGTTCCCGGCCGGCGACCTCGCCGTGCTGAAGGCGCTGGACGCCCGCACGCCGGCGCAGGCACGCGAGCGCGCCCGCGCCTGGCAGCCGTGGCGCGCATATGCCGTGATGGAACTCTGGGCTTCGACGGGAGCGACGACATGAAGATCCGCTACGCACTCATCGGCTCGCGCTTCGGCGAGCTGCTGGCGATCGCCCGCGACGCGCGGCTCGCGGGCCTGTATTTCGTCGGCCAGAAGGATCAGCCGCGCATCGGCGATCTCGAACGCGAAGGCGCCTTGCGCGACGACGACTGGCCGGTGCTCGCCGAAACGCGTCGGCAGCTCGCCGAATACGAGGACGGCCGGCGCGCCGCATTCGACCTGCCGATCGAGCTGGCGGGCACCGACTTCCAGCGCCGCGTCTGGGCGCAATTGCTGGACATTCCCTGCGGCCAGACGCGCAGTTACGCCGACGTGGCGCGCGCAGCGGGCTCGCCGCGCGGCGTGCGCGCCACCGGTGCCGCGATCGGGCGCAATCCGGTCTCGCTGGTCGTGCCCTGCCATCGCGTGGTGGGCAGCGACGGCTCGCTGACCGGCTACACCGGCGGGCTCGAACGCAAGCGCGCATTGCTGCGCCACGAGCAGGCGCTCTGAACCGTGAAGCGACGCGACCTCGCCGACCTGCTGCTGCTCGCGGCGCTGTGGGGCGCGTCGTTCCTGTTCATGCGCGTGGCGGCGCCGCAGTTCGGCGCGTTTTCGCTGATGGGCCTGCGCACCGGCATCGGCGCCGCGGTGCTGCTGCCGTTCGTGCTGCGCGCCGCGGGCGGCGCCGAGTTGCGCGCGAACGCGGCGCGCATCGCCTGGGTCGGGCTGGTCAACTCGGCACTGCCGTTCGTGATGTTCGGCTACGCGATGCAGCACCTCAGCGCGGGCTTCACGTCGATCCTGAACGCGACGACGCCGTTCTGGGGCGCGATCGCCGCCTACCTGTGGCTCGGCGAGCGGCTCGGCCGGCTGCGCGTCATCGGCCTGCTGATCGGTTTTTGCGGCGTGCTCGTGCTGGTCTGGGGACGCAACGGGCTCGAGGGCGACGGGTCGCTCCTTCCGATCCTGGCAGCGCTGGTCGCCACCGCGTCGTACGGCTTCGCGGCGGTGGCCACGAAGAAGCACCTCGGCGACGTGGGCGCGCTGACCGGCGCCGCGGGCAGCCAGCTGTTCGCGGCGCTGATGCTGTTGCCGTTCGCGATCGCCTGGTGGCCGGCGACGCCGCCCGACGGATGGGCGTGGCTGAGCGCGGTGCTGATCGGCGTGCTGTGCACCGGCATCGCCTACGTGCTGTTCTTCAGGCTGATCTCCCGCGTCGGCAGCAGCCGGGCGATCGCGGTGACGTTCCTGATCCCGGTATTCGGGATGTTCTGGGGCGCGGTCTTCCTCGGCGAAGCGGTCAGCGCCAGCATGCTGGCCGGCGCGGCGACGATCCTCTTCGGGACGGCGCTGACCACCGGGCTGCTCGATTCGCGACGCTGGGCGTCGGTATCGCGTGCCGGCTCCGGCCCGACCGGGAAGCCGCGTTCGGGAACCTGATCGGCGCGCCCGGCGCCGCGCGTGGGCGGGGGGCCGGCGCTGGGCGCCGGAGACGCCCGCAGCCGCGGGCCTGCGGTCCTTCAGAGCCGCGCGCCGGTGGCCGCGTCGAAGACGTGCGTCGTGCCGGCGAGCGGCGCGAGCCCGATCCGGTCGCCCGGTCGGAAACCGTGACGCTCGCGGAAGGCCGCGGTCAGGCCGCCTCCGGCGAAGCGCGTCACTACCTGGGTATCGGCGCCGGTGGGCTCGATGACCGCCACCTCGCAGGCGATGCCTTCGTCGTCCAGCGCGAGGTGCTCGGGCCGGATGCCCAGCTTCACCGGCTGGCCGGCCTCGCCGGTGACGGCGGGCAGGGTGACTCGGGCGCCTCCGCCGAGCTCGACGCTGGCGCGGTCCGGGCCGATCAGGCCGTCGAGCATGTTCATCGCCGGCGAGCCGATGAAGGTCGCGACGAAGGCGTTGGCCGGACGGTCGTAGAGCTCGAGCGGCGAGCCGATCTGCTCGACGACGCCGTCGTGCATGACGACGATCCGGTCGGCCATCGTCATCGCCTCGATCTGGTCGTGGGTGACGTAGATCGACGTGGTCTTCAGGCGCTGGTGCAGCTCGCGAATCTCGGCGCGCATCTGCACGCGCAGCTTCGCGTCCAGGTTCGACAGCGGCTCGTCGAACAGGAACACCTGCGGCTTGCGCACGATGGCGCGCCCCATCGCGACGCGCTGGCGCTGCCCGCCCGAGAGCTGCCGCGGATAGCGGTCGAGGTACGGCGTCAGTCCGAGAATGCCGGCGGCCTCGGCGACGCGCTGGTCGATCTCGGACTTCGGGCGCTTCGCGAGCACCAGCGAAAACGCCATGTTCTCGCGCACCTTCATGTGCGGGTACAGCGCGTAGTTCTGGAACACCATGGCGATGTCCCGGTCCTTCGCCTGCACGTCGTTGACGACGCGCTCGCCGATCAGGACGCGCCCGGCGGTGATCTCCTCGAGGCCGGCGATCATGCGCAGCAGCGTCGACTTGCCGCAGCCCGACGGCCCGACCAGCACGCAGAACTCGCCGTCGGCGATCGACACGTCGACTCCGTGGACGACCTCGACTGCACCGTACGACTTCCTGACTGCTTCGATGGTGACCGATGCCACGCCCGGGCTCCGCGAAATCAGAGACGATGCAAAGACTTTAACCGAACATGTTATCAAGCCGACCGTGCAGTGCAGCGGTGATTCCCGATTGACCCGCATCAAGTCGGCCCGGAGGACGCCGGGGCACGATATTCTCATGGGGTCAGCAGTTCCAGCCGTCGTATCGCTTCGCGATCTACTCGCCAGGGCGCTCGCGATGCGGCGCGAGGCCGCCGCGGGCTATCGCCGGCTGGCCATGGAACCCGCGGTGAGGGAGGCGCCCCAGGTGGCTCGGGTATTCTCGCGTCTGGCAGTTCTCGAGGCCGAGCAGGCAGCCCGCATCGAGCGCGACTTGCCCGATCTCGACGTGGGGACGATACTGGCCGAGGAGGTCATGTGGGCGCAGCCGGTGCGTCCGGCGCGCCCGATCGGCTCGATGTCGCTCGACGACGCGCTGGAGACGGCGCGGCACAACGAGCGGGGCATACGGGCGATCTTCGAGCACATCGCGGCGACCTCGCCCAACGAAGCGGTGCGGATCCGGGCGCTGCAGTTCGCCCTGGCCGAGACCCGCCACTTGTCCACGATCGAAGAGGTGGTTGCGGCCGCCCGAGACGGAGGGAAGGCATGACCCAGAAGATCCCGACGACGTCGGCCGAGTTCGACCACACGCGGATCATCGAGCGCCCCGACGGGTTCTACTGGCAGGACGACGCCGACGGTCGCGAGTACGGGCCGTTCCAGACGATGGTCGAGGCGGTTGCCGACATGCAGCTGGCCGACGTCGAGTCGGGGGCCGACGAGGCCGACACCGACGACCTCCGCGAGGCGGGCGACGTGCTGGGGGTGCCCGACTGGGTCGATCCCGACACCGGCCAGCTCGCCGACGACGAGCGCACCCGCACCGACGATCATTGACCGCCGACCCGGCACAATCGAGCGTACCGGCGCCCGGCCCGCAGCCGGGCACATCCTGAGACGAAGGAGCCCCATGCGTACACCGCTGCAAATCAACTTTCATGGCATGGACACGTCGCCGGCACTGGAGACGCTGATTCGCGACAAGACCGCCAAGCTCGAGCAGTTCCACCCCAACGTCACCGGCTGCCGCGTCGTCATCGACAAGCCGCACCACCACAAGCAGCAGGGAGAGCACTTCATCGTTTCGATCGACGTCTCGGTTCCCGGCAGCAACATCGTCGCCAACCACGCGCACCACGAGGACGTCAACGTCGCGCTGCGCGACGCCTTCTTCGCCGCGCGCCGGCAACTCGAGGAACACGCCGTGCGCATGCGCGGCGACGTCAAGCGGCGCCCCGCGACGGGCAGCGCCCCCATCGAACGCGGCTCGCAGGCCGAGGCCGAAGCCGAGTAACCGCTGAGGCGGGCGCGGGCAGCGGCGCATGCCGCTGCCGCGCACGCGCCGGTCAGGCCGCCAGCGGCGACGCGAGCGCCGGCGCTTCCAGTCCGAAGAACGACAGCACGTCGGCGCGGCGCGCCAGCGTGTCGGCGCGGCCCAGTTCGATCAGCCGCGTCGTGTAGACCGGCTCGAACAGCAGGTACGACAGCAGCGCCGCGCTGCGCCGTTCGGTGGCGCCGGTCATCCGCAGGATCGTGCGGACGGTTCGCGGCAGTGCGTTGCCGAGTCCGATCGCCAGCGCGTCTAGCCGGCGGCTGGGCGTGATCGCGAGGACCTCGATCGGCCGCAGCGGGCTGCGCGCGCGCTGCTCGGGCGCGATCAGCCGGAGTGTTTCGTTGATCCGCGTCAGGCGCTCGACGTCGTAGGCCAGGCCGTCCAGGAAGATGCCCGCCAGCGCGTGTCCGGCAACCTGCGCGAGGCTCGGGTACACGTATTGCGAGCCGGTGTGCGGGCTGCGCGGCGTGCCGGGCTCGAGTTGCCCGGCGCCGATCACCAAAATCCGGTCGGCGCCGAGGTGGATGGCCGGGCTGATCGGCGCGAGCTGCCGCATCGAGCCGTCGCCGAAGAACTCGCGCCGGCCGTCGAGCGTCAGCGACACCGCCGGAAAGACGAACGGGATCGCGCTCGAGGCGAGCAGGTGCTCGACGGTCAGGGTCGCCGGGCACGCGAGGCGTTGCATGCGCACCCACGTCGCCACCGGCCGCGCGCTCTGGAAGTAGGTGACGTGCTGGCCCGACGTGTAGCTCGACGCGGTGATCGCCAGCGCGCGCAGGATGCCGCGCTCGAGATGCCCGGCGATGCGCCGCGGCTCGAACGAGCGCTGCAGCAGCGCCGCCAGCGGCGCGTTGTCGAACAGCGAGCGCGGGCGGCTGCGGACGACCCATCCCATGGTCAGGCCGCCGAGCCAGTGCGCCGCGTTGCCCAGCGCGCCGCGCGCGTCGGTGCGGTAGACGTCGCTCGCGTGCAGCGTGGACCAGGTCTGGACCATCGCGCGAACCGCCTGCCCCGGATCGTCGCAGCCCGCGGCCAGCGCGGCCGCATTGAGCGCGCCGGCCGACGTGCCGCAGACCACCGTATAGGGGTTGCGCAGCGCGGGCCAGCCCGCTTCGTCGAGGATCTCGCGCACGGCGTCGAGTACGCCGACCTGGTAGGCCGCGCGTGCGCCGCCGCCCATCAGGATCAGGCCGATGTCGCCACGACCGGTGACCACGTTGGGCATGCCTCCTGTCGACCGATTCTGAACGAGGTTGGTGGGATTGAATCGCCTCTGTATCCTCGCGTGTCGAGCCGGCACGACACGTTCGGGTCGAACGGCCGGATCGGGAGCATGAACGGAATGGACGAGGTGCACGCGATTCCCCACCTGCGCGAGACGCTGCTGTTTCTCGGGCTGGCGGGCGTGCTGGTGCCGCTGCTGCAGCGCTACCGGGTGAGCAGCGTGCTGGGCTTCCTCGCCGTCGGGATCCTGGTCGGGCCTTTCGGGCTGGGGCGAATCGCGGCCGAGGTACCGCTGCTGCGCTGGCTGGTGTTCCCGAACCTCGACGCCGTGTCGGTGCTGGCCGAGATCGGCGTGATGTTCCTGATGTTCATGATCGGCCTCGAGCTGTCGGCCGAGCGGCTGTGGGCGATGCGCCGCTGGGTGTTCGCGGCGGGCAGCGCGCAGGTGCTCGTCAGCGCCGCGGCGATCGGCCTGGTCGCGGCCGCGTTCGGCAATCCGCTCGCGCCGGCGCTGGTCATCGGCCTGGCGCTGTCGTTCTCGTCGACCGCGGTGGTGATGCAACTGCTGTCGTCGCGGCGCGAGCTGGGCACGCCGATCGGACAGGCCGGCTTCTCGATCCTGTTGCTTCAGGACCTCGCCGTGGTGCCGGTGCTGATCCTGGTCGGGCTGCTCGGGCGACCCGGAGACACCTCGGTGGCCGCGTCGATGGCGATCGCGCTCGGCAAGGCCGTGTTCGCGATCGCGCTGATCTACCTGCTGGGCCGCATCGTGATCCGGCCGGTCTTCCGGCACATGGCGGCGAGCCGGCAGGCCGACACCTTCATGGCGCTGACGCTGCTCAGCACGCTGGGGATCGCCTCGCTCACCTGGCTGGCCGGCCTGTCGATGGCGCTCGGCGCGCTGCTGGCGGGGTTGCTGCTTGCGGAGACCGAGTTCCGGCACGAGGTCGAGATCACCATCGATCCGTTCCGCGGACTGCTGATGGGCCTGTTCTTCATGTCGGTCGGCATGTCGATCGATCCGCTGGAAATCGTGCGCACGCCCGCGCTGCTGCTCGGCTCGGTTGCGGGCCTGTTCGTGCTCAAGGCGATCATCGTCGCGGCGGTGATGCGCGTCGGCGGGCTGTCGTTCGGCAAGGCAGTCGAGGGGGGGCTGCTGCTCGGGCAGGGCGGCGAATTCGCGTTCATCGTGTTCGGCGCGGCGCTGTCGCTCGGCCTGCTTCCGGAGCAGACCGGCCGGTTCATGCTGCTCGTGGTCGGCCTGTCGATGTTCGCAGCGCCGCTGGTGGCCGAGCTCGGCCGGCGCGTGGGCGCGCGCGTCGAGCTCGCCGCGCCCGCGCCGCCGCAGTCGGATGCGCCGATCCTGCCCGACCTGAGCGGCCACGTCGTGATCGCCGGCTACGGCCGCGTCGGGCAGTTGCTCGGCCAGCTGTTCGACTCGCAGGGGATCCGCTACCTGGCGATCGATCCCGATGCGCGGCTCGTCTCGGGCTTTCACGCGCAGGGCCGTCCGGTGTTCGTCGGCGACGCGAGCCGCAGCGAGCTGCTGCGCCGACTCGGGCTCGACGAGGCCAGCGCGGTCGTGCTGACGATGGACCAGAGCTCCCCGGCGCTGCGCGCGGTGCAGAGCATCCGCCGCGAGTGGCCGAACCTGCCGATCCTCGCGCGCGCCCGCGACGAGCGTCATGCGCTGGCGCTGCGCGAGGCGGGCGCGGATACGGTGATTCCCGAGGCGCTCGAATCGGCGCTGCAACTGGCGGCACTGGCGCTGGCGCGCGCCGGCCTGCCCGGAACGGTGCTCAGCGGGCTGCTCGAGCGCGAGCGCGAGCAGCGGATCGCGTCGTTTCGCGGCGGCGAGACGGGTTGATCGACCCCGCCCGCGTTCAGTCCTCGAACGGCAGCCCGACGTAGTTCTCGGCCAGCGAGGTCGACGCCGCCTTCGATCCGACCAGGTAGTCGAGCTCGGTCTCCTGGATCTTCTGGCCGAACTCGCCGGTGTCGGGGAAGCGGTGCATCATCGAGGTCATCCACCACGAGAAGCGCACCGCCTTCCAGACGCGCCGCAGGCACTTGTCCGAATACGCGTCGATCTCCTTCATCGAGCCGGTGCGGTAGTGGTCGATCAGCGCGCGCGACAGGTAGCGCACGTCGCTCGCGGCGAGGTTCAGGCCCTTGGCGCCGGTGGGTGGCACGATGTGGGCCGCGTCGCCCGCGAGCATCAGGCGGCCGAAGCGCATCGGCTCGGCGACGAAGCTGCGCAGCGGCGCGATGCTCTTCTCGATCGACGGGCCGGTGACGATCGTCGCCGCGGCCTGCGTGTCGAGGCGGCGTTTCAGCTCGTCCCAGAAGCGGTCGTCGGACCAGTCCTCGACCTTCTCGTCGAGCGGCACCTGCACGTAGTAGCGGCTGCGCGTGCGCGAACGCATGCTGCACAGCGCGAAGCCGCGCGGGTGGTTCACGTAGATGAGCTCGTGCGAGACCGGCGGCACGTCGGCGAGGATGCCGAGCCATCCGAACGGGTAGACCCGCTCGTAGTGCTTGACCGCGCCGGCGGGCAGGCTCTCGCGGCACACGCCGTGAAAGCCGTCGCAGCCGGCGATGAAGTCGCAGGCGATCTCGTGGGTCGCGCCGTCCTTGCGGTAGCGCACGGTGGGCGACGCTGTGTCGAAGCCGTGGATGCTGACGTCTTCGGCTTCGTAGACGGTCTTCGCGCCGGCCGCGGCGCGCGCGTCCATCAGGTCGCGGGTGACTTCGGTCTGGCCGTAGACGGTGACGTGCTTGCCGCCGGTGAGGCCGGCCATGTCGATGCGGTGGCGCTTGCCGTCGAAGCACAGCTCGATGCCGCCGTGCACCAGCCCTTCGGCGTGCAGGCGCTTGCCCACGCCGGCCTCGTCGAGCAGGTCGACCGCCCCCTGCTCGAGCACGCCGGCGCGGATCCGTCCGAGCACGTAGTCGCCACTCTTGCGCTCGAGGATGATCGCGTCGATTCCCGCGCGGTGAAGAAGCTGCCCGAGCAGCAACCCGGAGGGGCCTGCTCCGATGATCGCGACCTGCACCCGCATGGCGTTTCTCCCTGGATTTGCGTGCCGCAAGTGTACGGCGTCCGTGCGGCGATAATGGATGATTCCCAGCAATGTCCGTGCCCGGAACCCCGATGTCGCTCGTCTATCTCGTCCGCCACGCCCAGGCCTCGTTCGGGGCCCGGGATTACGATCGCCTGTCCGAACTGGGGCGCCAGCAGGCGCGCTGGCTGGGCGGCTACTTCGCCGAGCGCGGCCTGCGCTTCGCCCGGGTGCTCTCCGGCACATTGGCGCGACAGCAGGACACGGCGCGCGAAGTGCTGGCGGCGATGGGTGCCGACCCCGGCGCACTCGCCATCCATGCCGGGCTCGACGAGTACCACGGCGAGGCGCTGTATTCGGCCTTCTCGGGCGGCGCGGACCCGCGCGACCACCAGCGCGTCGACTCTCGCGACTACTGGCGCGCGTTCCGGGCGGCGATGCAGGCGTGGTCCGACGACCGGCTCGCCGGGGTGCCCGAGAGCTGGGCCGAGTTCGGCGCGCGCGTGCGCGCCGGTCTCGACGAGGCAGTGCGCGACACCACGCGCGAGGACGTGGTGCTGGTGGTGAGCTCAGGTGGGGCGATCGGGCGGGCGCTCGCCGACATCGCGGGCGCGCCGGCGCGCACTGCAATCGAGTGGAACCTTCAGTTCCGCAACAGCGGATTCTGCGAGCTGATCGCCGGCGCCGGAACCTTGCGCCTGCTCAGCTTCAACAACGTGCCGCACCTCGAGACCCCGGCGCGGCGGCAGTCGATCACGTTCGCCTGAGCGCACCCGGGTGGCGGGTGCGCCCGGCGTCGGTTCAGTTGGCCTTGGCGGGGGCGTCCTTCATGCACTTCTTGACGAAGCTGTTCTTCGCGGCTCCGTGCAGCTTCTTCTCGCCGGCCATGGTCTCGCAGGCGCCGGCGTTGTCCTTCTCGCACTTCTTGACGAAACTGGTCCGCGCCGCGCCGTGCAGCTTCTTCTCGTCGGCGCGATCGGTGCAGGTGGGCCCGGCGGCGAGCGCGCCGGTGACGAACAGCGACAGGCAAGCGGCAGCGATGAACTTGGACATGATGTCTCCGAAGGTGGGCAAACGCCCCGG
>CALMSQ010000510.1:0-2254 GCA_937872345.1 uncultured Burkholderiales bacterium
CGACCGGGCAGCCCCGCGCGTCGCGCCGCTGCGGTGTCGACGACCAGCGGATTGGCGTCGCCGCAGAGGTCGGCGTACTCGTCCAGCTCGCCCGCTTCGAACCTGCGCGTCGCCTTCGCGCGCTGGCCGGGCTCGATGCCGAACAGCGACGCTTGCGCGGCCGGCCGTGAACCGGCCGGTTCCCCCGGATCGGCCGACGGCCGTTCGACGAGCGGAACCGTGTCCGGCCCCGTGCTCATCGGCAGCGTGTCGGGACTGTCATCGTCCGCCGACGCCCCACCGGCACCGGCCATGCCCTGGGCCGCGCGCATCACGACGCTCTCGCCGATCGCCGTGTCGGCCAGCCGACCGTCGCGCTCGACCACGATACCGACGTCGAAGGCGTGCGGCGCCAGGCGCGCGCCCACGCGCACGGTCACCGCGTCGCCGGCAAACGTGGGCGCCGGGAACATCAGCGTCTGAGCGACCGGCAGCCAGGGCACGGCGAGCCGGCGCGTGAGCGCGCCGCAGATCAGCCCGTACAGGAACATGCCGTGCGCCACCGTCGCGCCGAAGTGCGTGCCGCGCGCGAAACCGGGGTCGCAGTGGATCGGGTTGTCGTCGCGCGACAGCGCCGCGAAGCGGTCGAAGTCGCGCTGGGTGACCACGCGCTTCGTCATGTCGCAGCTCCGTAGCGTTGCCGCAGCGCCGGCTTCTCGACCTTGCCCGCCGGGGTGCGCGGCAGCGCGTCGACGAAGCGCACGTGCCGCGGCACCTTGTAGCCCGCAAGCCGTTCGCGGCAGTAGGCCTGCACCGATGCCTGGTCGAGCCAGGCGCCGGGTTCGAGCACGATGACGGCGAGCCCCACCTCGACCCACTTCGGGTCGGGCACGCCGATCACCGCCGCCTCGGCCACGCCCGGCATCCGGTACAGCAGGTTCTCGATCTCCGCCGGATAGACGTTCTCGCCGCCCGAGATGAACATGTCCTTCAGGCGATCGACGATCCAGTAGTCGCCGTCGTCGTCGAAATACGCGACGTCGCCGGTGTGCAGCCAGCCGTCGCGGATCGCCGACTGCGTCGCCTCGGCGTTGTTCCAGTAACCGGGCGTGACCCCGGGCCCCTTGACCAGGAGTTCCCCGCGCTCGTTTGCCGCGCAGTCGCGGCCCTGCGCGTCGACCACGCGCGTGAGCATCGTGCCCACCGGCTTGCCGACGCTGCCCGGCTTGGCGCGCGCGGTCGCCTCGTCGGGAATGAACACGGTGGGCCCGGTCTCGGTCATCCCGAAGCCGAAGCAGATCGTCACGCCCTTCTTCGCCCAGGTCTCGAGCAGCGCCATCGGCATCGGCGAGCCGCCGGCCGACCAGTGGCGCATCCTCGCGAAGCGCGCGTCGCCGAAGCGCGGGTGCTGCGCGATGAACAGGTAGACCGCGGGCACGCCGAGGAACTGCGTGATCTGCGTCTCGAGCCAGCGCAGCGCCTCGCCCGCGTCGAACTGGCGCATCACCACCACGGTACCCCCGGCGAACAGGATCGGATTGGCGTACAGGTTCAACCCGCCGGTGTGGAAGAACGGCAGCGCCGCGAGCAGCACGTCGTCGCCCGAGAGCTTCGTCGCGAGCATCGCGTGCACCGCGTTGAAGAACGCCATGCCGTAGGTCTGGATCACGCCCTTGGGCTTGCCGGTGGTTCCCGAGGTATAGAGCAGGTACCAGGCCTCGTTCATCGGCCGGCACGGCATCTCGACGACGCGCCCGCTCGCGGCCTCGAGCGCCGACTCGTAGTCGGGCCAGTCGGACAGCTCGCGATGCCGCCCGGCCGGCGTGCCGGGGGCCGGCCGCGCTTCCGGCCCGGCCTGCGCGCCGCGCACGACGAGGCCGGGCAGCGTGGCTCGCCCCGCGAGCGCCGCCGCGGCCACCGCGAGGAACTCCTCGCCGCAGACGAAGGCCGACGGCTGCGCGTCGTCGATGATCGGCGCCAGCTCGGTCGCGGGCAGCCGCCAGTTCAGGCACACCATGACCACGCCGGCCTTCGCACAGCCGTAGAGCATCTCGAGGTAATCGGCCGAGTTGCCCGCGAGCACGGCCACCCGCGCGCCGGGGGCGAGCCGCCAGCGCGCCGCGAGCAGCTCGGCGAATCGGCTCGCGCGCTCGTCGACCTGCCGGTAGCTGCGCGCCTCGCCGGTGGCGCTGTCGATGAGCGCCGGCTTGTCCGGATGATGCAGCGCCTGCTTGTGCAACCAGTCGACGACGTACATGGCTCGCTCGCTGACCGA
>CALMSQ010000511.1:0-2254 GCA_937872345.1 uncultured Burkholderiales bacterium
TCGGTCAGCGAGCGAGCCATGTACGTCGTCGACTGGTTGCACAAGCAGGCGCTGCATCATCCGGACAAGCCGGCGCTGGTCGACAGCGCCACGGGCGAGGCGCGCAGCTACCGGCAGGTCGACGAGCGCGCGAGCCGTTTCGCCGAGCTGCTCGCGGCGCGCTGGCGGCTCGCCCCCGGCGCGCGGGTGGCGGTGCTCGCGGGCAATTCGGCCGATTACCTCGAGATGCTCTACGGCTGCGCGAAGGCCGGCGTGGTCATGGTGTGCCTGAACTGGCGGCTGCCGGCCGCCGAGCTTGCGCCGATCGTCGACGACGCGCAGCCGTCGGCCTTCGTCTGCGGCGAAGAGTTCCTCGCGGTGGCGGCTGCGGCGCTCGCGGGTCGCGTCGCGCTGCCCGGCCTCGTCGTGCGCGGCCCGCAGGCCGGGCCGGAGGCGCGCCCGGCCCCCGGCACGCCCGCCGGGCGGCATCGCGAGCTGTCCGACTGGCCCGACTACGAGTCGGCGCTGGAAGCCTCGAGCGGGCGCGTCGTCGAGATGCCGTGCCGGCCGATGGACGAGGCGTGGTACCTGCTCTACACCTCGGGCACCACCGGCAAGCCCAAGGGCGTGATCCAGACGTACGGGATGGCGTTCTTCAACGCGGTGCACGCGATGCTCGCGACGAAGCTCTCGGGCGACGACGTCCTGCTCGCCGCGCTGCCGTTCTTCCACACCGGCGGGCTGAACCTCTACGCGAACCCGATCCTGTTCGCCGGGGGCACGGTGGTGGTGATGCGCCAGTTCGACGCGGGCGAGGCGCTGCGCTGGCTCGAAACGCAGGTGACGCAGTTCCTCGGCGTGCCCGCGGTGTACCTGTTCATCGCGCAGCACCCGCGGTTCGGCGACGCGCGCTTCGCGAAGATGCGCCACTGGTCGGCCGGCGGCTCGCCGATGCCGCTGGCGCTGCTCGAGACCTGGGGTGCGAAGGGCGTGACGATCTGCTTCGGCTTCGGGATGACCGAGACCGGGCCCACCGTATTCATTCCCGACGAGGCGACCGCGCGCGCCAAGCCGGGCAGCGTCGGCAAGCCGGTGGGCACGATGCTCACGCGCGTGGTCGACGCGCAGGGCCGCGACTGCGCGGCAAACGAGCGCGGGGAACTCCTGGTCAAGGGGCCCGGGGTCACGCCCGGTTACTGGAACAACGCCGAGGCGACGCAGTCGGCGATCCGCGACGGCTGGCTGCACACCGGCGACGTCGCGTATTTCGACGACGACGGCGACTACTGGATCGTCGATCGCCTGAAGGACATGTTCATCTCGGGCGGCGAGAACGTCTATCCGGCCGAGATCGAGAACCTGCTGTACCGGATGCCGGGCGTGGCCGAAGCGGCAGTCATCGGCGTGCCCGACCCGAAGTGGGTCGAGGTAGGGCTCGCCGTCATCGTCCTCGAACCCGGCGCGTGGCTCGACGAGGCATCGGTGCAGGCCTACTGCCGAGAGCGGCTCGCGGGCTACAAGGTGCCGCGGCACGTGCGCTTCGTCGACGCGCTGCCGCGCACCCCGGCAGGCAAGGTCGAGAAGCCGGCGCTGCGGCAACGCTACGGAGCCGCGACGTGACGAAGCGCGTGCTCACCCAGCGCGACTTCGACCGCTTCGCGGCGCTGTCGCGCGACGACAACCCCATCCACTGCGATCCCGGGTTCGCGCGCGGCACGCACTTCGGCGCGACGGTGGCGCACGGCATGTTCCTGTACGGGCTGATCTGCAGCGGGCTCACGCGCCGGCTCGCCGTGCCGTGGCTGCCGGTCGCGCAGACACTGATGTTCCCGGCGCCCACGTTTGCGGGCGACGCGGTGACCGTGCGCGTGGGCGCGCGCCTGGCGCCGCATGCCTTCGACGTCGGCGTCGTGGTCGAGCGCGACGGTCGGCTGGCGGACACGGCGATCGGCGAGAGCGTCGTGATGCGCGCGGCCCAGGGCACGGGCGGCGCCGGTGGGCCGGCGGCGGGCGACGACAGCCCCGACACGCTGCCGCTGGGCACGGGGCCGGACACGGTTCCGCTCGTCGAGCAGCCGTCGGCGGATCCGGCGGAACCGGCGGGTTCGCGGCCGGCCGCGCAGGCGTCGCTGTTCGGCATCGAGCCTGGCCAGCGTGCGAAAGCGACGCGCAGGTTCGAAGCCGGCGAGCTGGACGAATACGCCGACCTCTGCGGCGACGCCAATCCGCTGGTCGTCGACACCGCAGCGGCGCGACGCGCGGGGCTGCCCGGTCG
>CALMSQ010000512.1:0-3602 GCA_937872345.1 uncultured Burkholderiales bacterium
CTCACGACATGCCTCGCGCTGGCAGGCTACCTGCGGCCGTGGGCCTTCTTCGGTTCGCCGGCGCGCGCCTGGGAATTCGCGGCCGGCGCGCTCGTCGCGGTTGGGGCCGGGCGCGCCGTGCCGGTGGCGGGAAGGCGGCGCTACGAGCACTGGGTTGCGCTGGGCTCGCTGCTGGCGGCGGCGATCCTCTTCACGGCCTCCACGCCGTATCCAGGGGTCGCCACGGTGCTGCCGGTCGCGGCGACCTGCGCGCTGCTGGTTTCGGCGGTCGGCGGAGGCACTGGCGCGATGCCCGCGCTGCTTTCCGCGCGCCCGATGGCGTGGCTGGGCGACCTGTCGTACTCGTGGTACCTGTGGCACTGGCCGGTGCTCACGTTCGGGCGGGAAGTGCTCGGCCAGACCGGCGCGGTCGCCACCGTCGCGGCCGTCTTGCTGTCGTTGGCCCTGGCCTGGGCGACCTACGTGCTGGTGGAGAATCCGGTCCGGTTCGCGCGTCCTCTGGTGACCCGGCCGGCAGCGTCGCTGGGGCTCGCCGCTGCACTGACTGTCTCGGCGCTGGCTGCGACATTTCAGGTGAGGGCGATGTCGGTGAAGTCGCTGGAGGGCGCGGACCAGCATCGATACGAGCTCGCTGCCGTCGACCAGGCCGACGTGTATCGCAAGGGCTGCCATGCCGACTACCTCGTGGAGCAGCCGTCGAACTGCGTATTCGGCAACCCGTCGTCGACGAAGACGCTCGTACTGTTCGGCGATTCGCACGCCGCGCAGTGGTTCCCGCCGCTGGAGCGACTCGCGCTGCAGGCGGGCTGGCGGCTGGTTCCGCTGACCAAGTCCGCTTGCCCGGCGCCGGTATACGAACCGCTGGACCCCAACCTGGGGCGCCCCTACGTCGAGTGCACGCACTGGCGCGAGCGGACGATCGAGCGGATCCGAGCGCTGCGTCCAGACCTGATCGTGATCTCCACGTCGCGACGGAACTCGGCGTTTACCGACGGCGGGCCTGCAGCGATGGGTGCGTGGGATCGGGGCGTGCGCGAACTGCTCGCGCGGCTGAACGACCATGCATCCAGCGTGATCATCGTGCAGGACACGCCGCGGCCCGATTTCCGGGTCCCGCTGTGCCTGGCCAGGGCCCATTGGCGCGGCATGAGCCCCGAGTCGGCCTGCGCGTTCGAGGTCGACGAGTCGTCGCAGCGAATCGTCGATCGGATGTGGCCGATCGACGACCTCGGCTATCCGAACGTGCGCCGGTTCGATCCCACCTCGATCGTGTGCCCGCAGCGAACCTGCACCACCGAACGGCAGGGCATGGTGCTCTACTCCGACTCGCATCATCTGACCGCGACCTTCAGCCGCTCGCTCGCGCCGCTCCTGTCGGGCGTCGTACGGCTGCCCGATTCGTCCTTCAATCGAACTGCAGAGAAGCACTGATGTCTTCCCCCGCGAAGATCCTGCCGGCTGGCACCGTGAAGTTCGCCCAGCACGCCGCCGTCACCGCGTTTCCCATCGTCGCCGGCGAGCTGGCCCCGGGTGGCGTGCCGGTGAGCAGGCTGGCCGAACGGGTCGGGCGCACGCCGTTCTATGCGTACGACCGCGGCGCGATCGCCGCGAGGGTTGCGGCGCTTCGCGCAGCGCTGCCGCCCGCGCTGCACCTTCACTACGCGATCAAGGCGAACCCGATGCCGGCGGTGGTCCAGCACCTCGCGGCGATCACCGACGGTCTCGACGTTGCGTCGGCGCAGGAGATGGCGGTCGCGCTGGGCGCCGGCGTCGCGCCGGGCCGTGTCAGCTTCGCCGGTCCCGGCAAGTCAGCGTCGGAGATCCGGCGTGCGGTGGCGGCCGGCATCACGGTGACCGTCGAGTCGCCGCTGCAACTCGAACAGGCAGTCGAGGCCGGCGCCGCGATGGGCGTGCAGCCGCGCGTCGCGGTGCGCGTGAACCCCGCCTTCGAGCTGAAGTCCTCGGGGATGAAGATGGGCGGCGGTCCGAAGCCGTTCGGCATCGACGAGGCGCGGGTGCCGGAGGTGCTCGATCGCGTGCGCGAGAGCGGCGTTCACCTGTCGGGATTGCACATCTTTGCCGGCTCCCAGAACCTGCGTGCCGAGTCGATCATCGAGGCGCAACTCAAGACCTACGAGCTCGGCCTTTCGTTGCTGCGTGGCTGGGCCAGGCCAGTCGACTGGCTGAACCTCGGCGGGGGCTTCGGCGTTCCGTATTTTCCGGGCGAGGCCGAGCTCGACCTCGGTCCGATCGCCGCGAACCTGAGTGGGCTCTGCGAGCGGGCGAGCGCCGACCTCGGCGCGCCGCTGGTCATCGAGCTCGGCCGCTACCTGGTCGCGCATGCCGGCGTCTACGTGTGCCGTGTCGTCGATCGCAAGGAATCCTGCGGCCAGGTGTTCCTGGTCACCGACGGAGGCCTGCACCACCATCTCTCCGCTTCGGGGAACTTCGGCCAGGTGCTGCGCAAGAACTACCCGGTGGCCGTCGCCAATCGCCTCGACGAGCCGGCCGACGAAGTCCAGTCGGTCGTCGGACCGCTGTGCACGCCGCTCGACATCCTCGCCGACCGGATGAAGCTCGCGCACGCCGTACCGGGCGACCTGATCGCGGTGTTCCAGTCGGGCGCCTACGGCCTGACGGCAAGCCCCACCGCGTTCCTCAGCCACCCGGCGCCGGCGGAGGTGCTGGTTTGAGCCGTTCGCTGCTGCCGATTCCGTTCTCTGGGCGACTGCCGCTGGCGGCGGGCCGAGAGGTCGAGGTTCCGGGTGCGCAGCCGGATGTCGCGGCGCCGGCAAGCCTGTCCCGCGCGCGCAGCGAACGTGCCGGGGCCCTGGTGTACGGCCGCCTGCGCTTCGTCGACGAGACCTTTCAGGACGTTCCTGCCGACCCGGCCGGCTCGCTGCTCCGGCGTTGGCTAGAGCGCGGCGACGCGGTGCTCGACGAACTCGCCGGCGAATTCCTCGTCGCGGTGTGGGACGAGGCGCGCGGGTGCGCGCTCGTGGCGGTCGACCGCTTCTCGACCTACCCCCTCTTCTGGGCACAACGGGGAGGGGTCGTCGCCTTCTCCGCACGACCGGCGCAGGCGGTCTCGCTCGCCGGCCTTTCCGCCGAACTCGATCCGCAGGCTGCGCTCGCGTACGCGTACTTCCACATGGTGCCGGCGCCGCTGAGCATCTTCGAGGGCGTGCGGCGCCTCGACCTCGGCGAAGCCCTGATCGTCGCTGGTGGGCGCGTCGAGGTGAAGCGCTACTGGAACCCGCTGTTCGAGGAACAGCGGCCTTTCGATTTTCCCACGGAACGGGCCGCCTTTCTCGGGGCGTTGCGCGACGGCGTCGCCGAATGCACTGCGGGGCTCCCGCGCGAACAGATCGGCTGCTTCCTGTCTGGCGGCACCGACAGCTCGACGATCGCGGGACTGGTCACGCAGCAGTACGGCGCGCCGGCGCGAACGTTCTCGATCGGCTTCGACGTGGGCGGCTACGACGAGACGATGTATTCGCGACTGGCGGCGAAGCACTTCGGCACCGAGCACACCGAGTACTTCCTGACGCCCGACGACGTGCTGGCGGGCGTCGAGGCGGTCGCCTCGCAGTACGAGCAGC
>CALMSQ010000513.1:0-4887 GCA_937872345.1 uncultured Burkholderiales bacterium
ACCCCGGCCCGCGCGATGTCGTGCGCCTTCCTGCCGGCAAGCTCCACGCCGTCGAGCTTGACGCTGCCGGCCCTGGGCTTCACCACCCCCATCAGGCTCTTCAGCGTCGTCGACTTGCCTGCGCCGTTGCGGCCGAGCAGCGCCACCACCTCGTTCTTGTCCACGCGCAGCGACACGTCGAACAGGATGTGGCTGTCGCCGTAGTAGCTGTGCAGGCCGCTGACCTCGAGCAGGCTCATGCCGTCTCTCCATGGAATGCCAACTCTCCGTTGACACCCCCGAGATAGGCTTCCTGGACCTTGGCGTCGTTCTTGATCTCCTCGGGGGTCCCCTCGACGAGCACTCGACCTTCCTGCAGCACGGTGATTCTCTCGACCAGTTCGAACAGCGAATCCATGTCGTGGTCGATGACGATCATCGTTCGACCCACGGCGATCGACTTCAGCAGCGCCACCGTGTCGACCCGCTCCTGCGGACTCATGCCGGCCAGCGGCTCGTCGAGCAGCAGCAGGCTCGGCGAGGTCGCGAGCGCGAGCCCGATCTCCAGGCGCCGCTTCTCGCCGTACGCGAGCTCGGACACCGGCGTGTCGAGCCGCGCAGTGAGGTTGACCAGGGCCGCCGTGCTCTGGACCTGCGCATCGAGGCCCTCCACCTTCGGAAGGCTCCTGAACATGTCGAGCTTGAACTTGCCGCGGAGCTCGCCGAGCGCCGCGATCCTCAGGTTCTGCCCGACGGTCAGCCGCTCGAAGAGCTGGTTGATCTGGTAGCTCTTGGTGAGGCCGAGCTGGCAGGCATCGGCGACGCCCAGGCCGGTGATGTCGCGGCCATCGAACACGATCCTGCCCGAGGTCGACGGCACTTCGCAGGTCAGCATCTTGAAGAAGGTGCTCTTGCCCGCGCCGTTCGGTCCGATGATGCCCCGGATCTCGCCGTGGTGGACGGTGAAGTCGACGTCGCTGTTGGCGACCAGGCCGCCGTAGCGCTTGGTCAGGCCCATCGCCTGCAGGATGGGTCCGGTCTTGCCGCCGGTCGGCTTGCGCCGGGCGGGCATGGCCACGATCGTGGCCACGGCCGGCGCAGGGGGCGCGGCGGCCGCAGGCGCCGCGTCCGACGGCTGCTCCGCCGCCTTCCTGTCGCGCGTTGCGAGGTTCCAGAGATCGACGATGGCGCCGGCCAGCCCGCGCCGCAGGAACACCACCAGCAGCACGAACACGATGCCGAGGACGAGCTTCCAGGTGGCGCCGAGGTGCAGCGTCGTCTGGAACAGGTCGCTCAGGTAGAGCCAGGTCGCCGCCCCGAGCAACGGTCCGAACAGCGTGCCCGCGCCGCCGATCGCGGTCTGCATGACGATCTCGCCCGAGGTCCCGAACATGAAGGCGTCGGGGGGCATGAAGCCCTGCATGAGCCCGAGCAAGCCGCCTGCGAAGCCCGCGTACATGGCCGCGACCACGAAGACGGCGAGCTTGTAGCCGTGGATGTCGTGACCGAGCGCCTGCGCGCGCAGCGGATTGTCGCGAATGGCGCGCAGCAACAACCCCACCGGCGAGCGCACGAAGCGCAGCGCGATCACGAGCCCGACGAAATACCAGAAAGCGAAGAACGCGTACATCGACAGGTTGCCGTCGAACTCGATGGTCGTGAACCAGAGGTTCAGGTTCGGCGTCGGCACGCCGGGCAGCCCGTTCTCGCCGCCGGTGAAGGCCGACAGCGGATTGAACTCGACGAAGAAGAAGACTTCGGCGATCGCCACCGTGATCATGGCGAAGTAGATGCCGGTGCGCCTGAGCGCAATCAGGCCGACCAGGTAGCCGATCACGCCCGCCGCGATCGTGCCGAGGATGACGGCCGCGATGGTGTTGGTGAACGACGTCTGCGTCAGAAGGTAGGCAGCGAACATCCCGCCGGTGCCGAAGAACGCGGACTGGCCGAACGAGAGCAGGCCGGTGTAGCCGAACAGCAGGTCGAAGCCGATCCCGACCAGGCCCCAGATCAGGATGCGGTTGATCGTGGTCGGCGAGAAGCCCAGGTAGGGCAACACGAAGGGCGCCGCGATCAGGGCGAGGGCCGTGACGATCTCGACGACGAAGGGGCGTTTTCTGGTCAGCATCGCAGGGCCATGTTCACTCGCGGCCCGCCGTGCCGAGCAGTCCGTGAGGACGAAGCACCAGCACGAGCGTCATCGCGACGAACAGCATGACGTAGGAATAGGCGGGGTCGAACATCGAGGTGATGCTGATGATCTCGCCGGCGATGAGGCCGCCGAGCACCGCGCCCGTGAAGGAGCCGACGCCCCCGATGACGACGACGACGAAGGTCTGCACCAGGATGGCCTCGCCGACGTCGGGCGCGATCGAGACGACCGGGGCGTTGACGATGCCTGCGAAGCCGGCCGCCATGGCGCCGATGCCGAACACCAGCATGAAGACCCGGTAGACGTTGATGCCGAGCGAATCGACCATCACCGAATCCTCGATGCCGGCGCGCACGATCATCCCGATGCGCGTGCGGTAGAGCACGAAATACAGCACCAGCAGCGCCACCGTGACGATGCCGAGCAGGCCCAGCCGATAGGTCGGGTAGACCATGAAGCCGAGCTGCGTGATGCCGACGAGCGGCGCCGGCGGCGGCACCGTCTGCGACAGGCTGCCGAAAAAGAAGCGCACCGCCTCGACGAAGACGATGCCCAGGCCGAAAGTGACCAGAAGCTGGTCTTCGTGCGGCCGTGAATAGAAGTGGCGGATGATCAGCCGCTCCATCGCCACGCCCACCAGCATGACGAACAGCGACCCGGCAATGACTGCGACGACGAACGAGTCCGTGTACGTGTAGGCCACCCAGCCGGCATAGCCGCCCAGCATGAACATGGCGCCGTGCGCCAGGTTCAGCACGCCCAGCGTGCCGTAGATGATCGTCAGTCCCGAGGAGATGAGGGCGAGCAGCGCGCCCAGCACCAGCCCGTTGAAGCACTGCGATATGAAGTTGGCCCAGTTGATCACGCTGTCCCGCCCGGAGCATCGATGCGCGCCGTCGGGTGCGACGGCAGGCGCGCGGCAGGCGCCCTCCGGCCGAATCGGCCGAAGGGCGCGCTGGCCTGTCAGGTGTAGTCGCCGAGCTTGCAGCCGAACGCGTCGGGCGCCTGCATCACCGTCTCGCCCGGCACGATCTCGACCACCTCCCAGAAGTCCTCGTCGTTCTTCATGTCCTTCTTGGCCTTGCCTCGAACGATGACGACCGGACGCACGCACTGGTGATCCTGCGGTCGATAGTGGACGTCGCCGACGAGCGACGGGATCGTCTCGCCCTTCTCGTACTGCTTGATGACGTCGGGCGGATAGAAGCTGCCCGCCTCGGAGACCATCCGCGCCCAGTGGGCGAAGCTGACATACGCGTTCTCGGCGCCCCACTCCGGCCGGTAGCCGTACTTCTTGTGGAACGCTTCGACGAACATCTTCGCGAGCGGATACTTGTCCTCGAGCGTCCACCAGAAGTCGGTCGCAGCGAAGACGCCCGCCGTGAGGTCCGGCCCCACCTCCTTGGCGAGGAACGGAATCTGGTACGGGATGATCAGCGACATCTTGGGGATCAGGCCGAACTGCTTGGCCTGCTGGGTCGAGAGCACCGCATCGCGGCCCCAGTTGACGTTGATCAGGAACTCGGCGCCGGAGTTCGCGATGTTGGTCAGGTACTGGCTGAAGTCCTGCGTGCCGAGCGGCGAGACCTGGTTGGTCACCATCGTCCAGCCGGCCTTCTCGGTCAGGTAGTCGTTGACCGACTTCGTCGTCGTGTGGCCGTAGGTGTAGTCCGGCGTCATGAACGCCGCCTTCCGGTTCTTCCCGAACTTCTTCACCAGGATCGGGCCGATCGCGTTCGCCGCCGTCTCGCCGTAGAAGCCCTGGCGAAAGCCGTAGCGCACGCAGTCCTTGCCGGTGGTGTCGTTCGAGCCCGAGATTCCCGGCACGTAGAGGATCTTTTCGCGCTGCGCGAACTTGTTGAGCGCCACCGCCACGGCCGACGAGGTCGAACCGGTCATCAGGACGACCTTGTTCTGGTTGATGAAGGTCTGTTCCGCCTGCACCGCCTGGTTCGGCTTCGCAGCCGAATCGGCCGACACCAGTTGCACCTTCTTGCCGAGCAGGCCCTTGTCGACCTTCGGCGCGATCTTCTTCATCAACTCGTGGCCGGTGTTGATGTGCTCGACGGCGAGTTCCCAGCCCTTGAGTTCGTCCGCCCCCTGGACTGCATAGGTACCGGTGAGCGGCACCGCGGCGCCGACGTAGACCGTGCCGCCTTGCGAACCGGCCGGCCAGGTGCCGATCGGCGGCTTGTCCGCCGCATAGGCCCAGCCGATGTTGCCGAGACCGGGGATCAGCGTCGCGCCGGCGACGCCCGCGCCCACGCGCAGCAACCCCCGGCGCGACAGGACCGGGCCCGTCGTGCTCGCGGACCCGGACTCCGACATCTCTCTCCTCGCTGCCGCGACCGCTTCGAGCAACCTGCGGCGGCCGTTGCCGTCGAATCCGCTCATTTCGCCTCCTTCGTGGATGTGTCGATCGTTCACCCGGCGCCCGGATGGGCTCTGGTCGCCCCGTGGCGGCACCGGACCTCGCGGCAAGGATGGGCTGGCATAGTCAATGGATCAATATCTGATTGACTTGATTGGATAATCTTGTCAACAATGAATCATGCGAAATGGAAATCTGTCGATAATTGACCTTGCGGCGCAGCATCGGGCGCCGCCGCCACGGATATGCCGCGCTCGCTGATCGGCGCGCGCATCCGCGAGCGGCGCCGCTCGCTGGGCATGACACAGTCGGGCCTGGCGGCAACGATCGGCATCTCGGCCTCGTACCTGAACCTGATCGAGCGCAACAAGCGCAACATCGGCGG